>JALSHQ010000394.1 GCA_026982145.1 Gammaproteobacteria bacterium
GGGGTAGTGGGGGGGGGGATTGGGGTTGGTGTCGCCGGTGTGCTCGGCACGCGCAAAGTGCTCACAGCCCCACCACTGCAGGTGCTGCGCGAAGTGTGACGAGGCGGGTTAATGGCAAGCGGCGCGCTTCTCAGGTATGCTTTTATGCCAGATAAGGGGGGATTAGGGGATGGGGATGTTGCACAGGTATTTGTTGATCGCGGTGAGTTGTCTCTTTGTAAATGTTACCCATGCCGAAATGGTGACTTTAAAGACAGCATATGGCACAACCTTTAACGCTTATGTCGCAGGCTCTGCAGATGCAGAGGCTGGCGTTGTGCTTGCACATGATCGTTGGGGTGTTTCTCCGGCCGCCAAAGCGTGGGCGGATCGATTTTCAGCACATGGGTACCGCGTAGTCGTAGCCGACTTTTACGACGGCCGCCGGGTGCATCGTGAATCACTCGCGAAGATGGCAATGGCGCAGACTGACCCTGAGTGGGTGCGCGCGAATCTCTACGGCGCGCTTGACCATCTTAGTAAACACCAACGAAAAATAGCGGTGGTAGGGTGGGGCTATGGGGCAAAATACCTCTATCAAATCGCCGCCAAGCATGATGCTAATATCGATGCACTGATCACCTTTGATGCATTGCCAAACGGTAAGCAGATTGCCCTTGAAGAGATCGATGTGCCCATGCTCAGCATCTTTGGCCGGCATGACCGCCGGTTGACCTTTGAAAAGATTGATGACTTTGAGATGCTGATGTTGAGATTACGTAAAAATCTGGATGTGGTCAGTGTCAATGCCGGTGCTGGGTTTGTGAACCCACTAAATTCAACGTACCAGCTTGCAGCCAGCAATGAAGCGTGGTTTGCAATAGAGGCTTTTTTGACACGCCATTTTGCTGATGAGAGGTAACTTGCTCTATTTATTGCTTGTCGTATAAAAGCGTTTACTGACGGTTATGCAAACGCCCTTATTAAACCTGCGAAGTAAGCTGGGCAGTGAGTATCTAGGGAGTCTCTGAATTGAAGGAATCATTCTCAAAAATCCCAGCATTAAAGCCAAGCCCCACCACCCCAAAGCTCCACCGCCGCCAGCGCTACCACTCCCCGCACTATTATTATCATTACTTGGATCACTGATCGTTGCTGTAGTTGCCACAACATTGATCGTGCGAGTCACTTGTATCGCCGCATTGCCTGCGGCATCTGAGACGTTATAGGTCACGCTGTAATTACCCGTCTCAGCGGTGTTCACTTGAGAGGCATCAATGGTGATATTGGCACTGAGGTTGCCATCCCGGTTGTCACTGGCAGATGCGCCCAGTTCTACATAAGTGCTCCCCACCATAATTGTTAGCGGGTTATCTCCAATGAGGGTGATCACGGGTGGTGTGGTATCCGGGGTGCTAGTGGCCGCGCCGGAGAGACTAACGTCATCAAAGTAAGCCGCATCATTAAAGCTGCCGACCCCGACCCTGCCCGCGCCCAGACTGTTGTCAGTCGCACTCAAGATCACGTTGCCGTCAAACTTAACCGTGATCGCATTGCCTGCACGGCTGACTTCAATGTTGTGGTAGGCGTTGTCGTTTAACCAGTCCTGGGTGGCAGTCGCCAGCGCCGCTGCACGGGTGCCATTCACCACCTTGAAGAGCTGGGTGTAATTCTGATTATTGTTAAACATCACATAGTAGTAACTGTCCACATTCTGATCCTGAAATCCGAATAGCACGGCATAGTCAGCGTTTGCGGCGGTGCTACCGAGCTTAGCCTTAGCGGTAAAGGTAAAATCACCATACTCACCGGGCAGCAGGGAGTACTCGCCGAGTCGCCCTCCACCGGGGCTACCAAATCCTGTGGCTTTGAGGGCGTAGGCTCGATTGCCATCGGCTTCCGTAGTGACTTCCCATCTGTCGGCGTTGAGGGGCGTCCAGCCATCGGCGTTGCCATCTTCAAAACCATCGGATAAACGATAAGTGAAGTTAATGTCACTCAAAGTGGCAATCGTGTTGGGGGTCAGTGCCCGGTCCTGCACGTTGCTGATCGAAACGGTGTAAGTGGTCTCTTCACTCAACGGGCTAACCGTGAGGCTCACCGTGCGACCATCACTCATCAGGTTAGCCGCATTGACAGTGATGTCAGGGTCCACTTGATAGTTGGCGATGGTTTCAGCGCTGCTGGCACTGATCGCTTCGCTGAAGACGATATCGACGCGAGTATCACTCGCTGCACGTGCTGCGAGCAGTGTAGGGGATTGTGTGTCGGCGAGCACCGTTAATAGAGCGGGGTCGCTGGAGGCAGCGTCTAGGTCATTCGTGATGACAACGTGATAAAAACGGCCGCCGTCATCAGGGGTCACCTCTGTTAGCGTATAGCTGGCAGTGGTGGCGCCTTCAATGGCGACGTTGCTACGAAACCACTGGTAGGTGGGCATGCTGCCGCTGGCGGTGACAGTGAAAGTGACATCTTCGCCTTCAGTGGCGGTGACAGCTTCAGGCTGCGCAGTGATCGTCGGTGCTGTGGGTGTGATGTCCAGCTCAAATTGATTGGCATGGGTCAGGGTAACCTCTCCCAGTGCCCAGATTCTCATTCCAAAGGGACGTCCCCAAAAATTGATGAGCTCTAGATAGGCTGGTTCTTGCCAGCGTGAGTAAGCCAGTTCGTAAATACCCATCCCATGCTCAGGCAAGAGAGGGTTTGGCCCCACCGTAAATGGGTTACCGCCGGGTACGGCTTTCTTTAGATAAGGGACATGGTAATCCAGCGCCAACTTTAGTCCCTTGCCGCCAACCTGCCCCGTAGAGGTGTAGTTGTATAGATCAACGCCCTGATGACGTGCAATTTCTGCTGCTTGCGTCATCGCGTGCAAGGCAAACACAGAATAGCCAATGCCTCCCCAGTTTTCTGGCCGACCGCTTTCCCTGCCCATGCGACCCTGCCCTGTCATCTGGCCGGGAATAATTTCACGAAAAGTACTATAGGCAAAAGTTAAAAGACTCTGGTCATCAACAAACGCACCTGCCATGCTGACAAAAGCAACCTGCCAGTTCACAAAATTTTGCGGAGACTGCGGAATACCGTTTGCCCGAGCATTATTACCAAAAGTCTGCACCCACGCTTTAAAAGCCGTTTTGTCAGCCTCAACCCAGCCGGGGTAACTCCAGGCCATGTCTACGCCATAGATTACGCTGCTCATCGTTGGGTAGAGGCTAATGTTTGACTGATTGTTGCTAAACTGGGGTAACATGCCCGTGGTTGAATCCAGCGCCCAGGTACGGATTAATGTAATGAGCTTGTCAGCATAATCGTCTCTATTGATACCGTCAGAATCAGTGCCTTCCGGGGTTAGGGCGTAAGCCATTCCTAGATCTCGAACCGCAATGGCTACCGGGTGCGCCCCACTGAGCGCATCATACTGGTTGCCTCCACCGTAGAAATTTCCGGTGCAAAAGATACGCACATTGGCACAGTTTGCATTGGCACTGTTATCACCACCAAAGGTCACACTAAAATAGGGCGCGGGGATTGTTAAAGCCGATTTTGCCTGACCTATCATTTTGTCATAGGCGCTTTTCCAGGGTTCTTCATTAGCGGCTACTTTTGCTTTGATCGCCGTTAATTCGCTGGCGTTTATCAAGGTGCGTGGATGTTCAGCTACCGCTAGTGCAGTGCTTGTTGCAAACAAGTTTATTAATAGCGTCGTGAAAAATATTCCTTTAAGTAAAATCGTAGTTTTATAGATTTTCATTTGTGTACCTCGATGGCTGCGGAAGCCCCGTGAAAGTCATCATTATTGACGAAGGTATTTCATATTTTATGGTTGGGTAAGTGCAAAAAATCAGCTCGTGTTGTGGCGACGAAATCGATAGGCCAACAGCATAAAAATAAAACTGGTAAACACTCCCCAACTGCCACCACCGCCAGCTGCACCATCCACGGCACTGTTATTATCATTGCCGGGGCTACTCACAGCACTCACAGCAGCGACCACATTCACCGTCCGGCTGAGTTGAGCCGCCGCATTACCCGCAGCATCAGTGACATTAAAGGTGACGTTATATATGCCAACGATGGCGGTATCGACAGCAGTGCCATCCACAGTGATGTTGGCGCTGAGGTTGCCATCCCAGTTATCACTAGCAGTTGCCCCCGGGTCAATGTAGGCATTGCCCACCGTGATTGTTAGCGGGTTATCTCCAATGAGGGTGATCACAGGGGGCGTGGTATCGGGAGTGCTAGTGGCCGCGCCGGAGAGACTAACGTCATCGAAGTAGGCCGCATCATTAAAGCTGCCGACCCCGACTCTGCCCGCGCCTAGGCTGCCATCGTTCGCACTCAAGATCACGTTGCCGTCAAACTTAACAGTGATCGCATTGCCTGCGCGGCTGACTTCGATGTTGTGGTAAGCGTTGTCGTTTAACCAGTCCTGAGTGGCAGTCGCCAGCGCCGCTGCACGGGTGCCATTCACCACCTTGAAGAGCTGGGTGTAGTTCTGATTATTGTTAAACATCACATAGTAGTAACTGTCCACATTCTGATCCTGAAATCCGAATAGCACGGCATAGTCAGCGTTTGCAGCGGTGTTACCGAGCTTCGCCTTAGCGGTAAAGGTAAAATCACCATACTCGCTGGGCAGCAAGGAGTATTCGCCCAGGCGGCCACCCCCGGGGCTACCAAATCCTGTGGCTTTGAGGGCGTAGGCTCGATTGCCATCGGCTTCCGTTGTGACTTCCCATCTGTCGGCGTTGAGGGGCGTCCAGCCATCGGCGTTGCCATCTTCAAAACCATCGGATAAACGATAAGTGAAATTGATGTCACTCAAAGTGGCAATCGTGTTGGGGGGCAGTGCCCTATCCTGCACGTTGCTGACCGACACGGTGTAAGTGGTCTCTTCACTCAGCGGACTCACCGAGAGGCTCACCGTACGGCCATCGCCACTCAGCGTTGCGGCAGTCACTGTAATGCCAGGATCTATTTGATAGCTGGCGATGGTTTCAGTGCTGCTGGCACTGACCGCTTCGCTGAAGATAAGATCGACACGAGTATCACTCGCTGTACGTGCAGCGAGCAGCGTAGGGGGTGCCGTGTCAGCTGTAATTGTCAAAAATGCACCAACGCTATTAATGGTTTCAGCGTCATCGCTAACCACCACATCAAACTCGCGGCCATTATTTGCCATGTCCGATGCAGTGAAGCTATAGCTGGCCTCGGTGGCATCTGCAATATCAACACCATTCATACGCCACTGGTAGCTGAGGAGACCACGACCAACAGCGACTACATTAAAGGTGGCGATTTGCCCCTGCTCCACAGTGACAGCAGCCGGTTGATTAATGATATTCAGCTCAGCGTTCTCGGCTTTGTGTTTGTACAGGTAGACTTTGCAATTGTTTTCATTCTCAACCGAGACGACAAAATTAACCCCATACTCATAAAGTGGTACGGCCACCGAGTCCATGGCACAATAGGCATTGGTGAGTGTTTGTTCTCCCGCCTGCCCCCAGGCGTTGGTGGTTAGGTCATACTCCCAGGTTGGCAGTGGGTTATTGCCACAAGGCCATGAACCATCGCTAGGCTCCCCCTGAAAAACCACCAAATTACCGGTGTTGGGGTCGATGGTCTGTATTGGCCCCGCACCCCTTTGGCCAAGAAAGAGTGGCGCATCTGGGAGGCGGGTGACACTCCCTGAGGTATCCATCACATAGAGTGTTTTTAACTCATCGATGTCAGGCGTAGGGTCTGGAATTGTGCCGCCTGCACTGTAATTAAACCCACCACCAAAAAACATCACGCCATGAGTTGGATTGTACTCACTGAAGTGAGAAATCCCACCGAAGGGTTCAGCGAGGCTCACCGGGGCATCCCATTGATTAGTTGTCGGGTTATACAACGCATACATGGAAGCACGACCACCGCGAGCATCAAAAAATACCAGCCTGTCGATATCGGGAAAATATTCCAGAGCACTCTGCTCTCCAGCTGCAATAGGGGAATTAGGCAGTTGTGTCCAGAGACCTGTAGCTAGGCTCATTGCCCAGACATTATTAGCTCGTGTTACTGTCGACCAGTAGAAGGTTCCACGAGAGACATCAATGGCACCATTGTCATAACCGTGAGCACCGAAACCAAACAGCGTTGGCACATCTAAAATTGTCCAGCTATTGGTTGCTTCTGAATATTTAACAAAACCTTGATCCCACGGTTTATAAGCTCTCCGCGTTCCTGCGATGTAAATTTCTTTGTTTACTGAATCCCAATGCGCCTCATCCGTAAACTCAAGAATGTTACGCATTTGGTTGGGTCTCGGTATCAGTATCTTGTTGCCGTCCTTGTCTAACTTATCATTTCCATCTTCATCGACTTCATACATGACGGGCCATGGCGGAACCATCGCCTGACAAGTCGATACCGGGCCATCAATTTCCAGTTCAACGAACTCTCCGGGTTGGACTGTTCTGGCAAGATCACTCAAGACGCTGGTCAGTCCAGGTGCGGGAACTGACATCATTAATAACCCAACTCCAAAAGTGCTCATTGTTTTACCTAAAACCTGCACAATGTTGTTGGCTGTTATCTGATAAATAGAGTTCATACATTTCTCCTTGCATCAAGTAACCGGGCAAGGGAGCTCCGGTTGACAACAAAACCGCATTTCAGTAAAAGAGCGAGTAGGGATAGCAGGCTAAAACTACCGCCACCGCCACCGCCGCCGCCACCGCCGCCACCGCTTCCATTGCCAGCATTATTGTCAGAACCACTGGCCGCAGCAGTGACAACATTGACTGTGCGAATCACTTGCATCGCGGCATTACCTGAGGTATCAGAAACGTTATAGGTAACACTGTATGAACCTGCAGTGGTGGTATCTACGGCTGACGTGTTAATCGTGATATTAATGGTGATATCGCCATCAACATTATCGCTTGCTGAGGCGCCTAATTCGTTATACGTGCTACCCAAAGCGATGGTTTGTGGGTTTTCACCAATGAGTGTAATGAGCGGGGGGGTGGTATCAGGGGCGGCTGCGAGTACCGTAACACTGGCAGTGCCGTTGACGGAGAGCCCGCCCAGATCACTTGCATTGAATTGAAAGCTGTCATCCCCTACAAAACCAGCATTGGGTGTGTAGACTAATTGGTTATTAATGACCACCGCACTTCCATTGGTGGGTTGCGAAACAATAGTAACAATATGTGTATCCCCCACATCCGGGTCATTTACCAGGGCATAAACACCGTTGCTCTGCGTGTTCTTGTACGCCGTGATGACAGCACTGGCAGAAGTAGGCGCACGATTAGTAGCGCTACCCGCCATCCGCAGCAAAGCGCGCCCCGTTACTGTTTTAAGCGTGCGGTTGGCAGCAGCTATACCGGGTTGTTCTCGGCTCCAACTGCGGTCTGGTTTGTCCCAGATTTCAAGTGTGATCTCAATATCATCTGCATTATCTTCAGTCACGGTGGTGGGCAAGGTGAGGGTAACCGTTTCTGGTGAGCCGGTGATCTGAGGCGTGATATCAGCACCATTGGCGGTGACGCGAAAGCGGGCGAAGTCCAATGGAGAGTCATCCCATAGCCCTACTAAAACAGTGCTGATACTGCTGCCACCGAGTGGTGTCAGGGTCATGACTGGGCGCATCATGTCATCATGCACATTGAGTTTGGGTGCACCGATATCCAGCCAGCGTGCAATCAGGCGTTTCTCTTCTTCGGGCATGTTAGTGGTGCCGGGCAAGAGGCTGGTGCCATCCAGGTAGGCAAGGTGTTCATTGACTTTTGGCCAGATCTCAGGAAATTCACTTCCACCCACCAGCACACCACTGCCGGCTGGTGGCAGACCGGTGCTCGGGTCACGCCCATCCAGGCGCTCACCATACAGCGCCCATACCAACATGCTGGAGCGCGCACTGTTAACGGAGACCCAACGTGAAGGCGTACAACACTGGAAATGTGGCGTGATACGATCCGTGCCCGGCACATCAAGATCAGTCAGACCATTGCCGGGTTTGCTGTTGGCGGTGATTGTTACGCCGTCTTCATTTTGGTAACGGTTTTTCGTGATGAGATCATAGCTGCGGTTATCGCCATCGAGGCGCAGCCCCGTCAGTTGCTGCGCCGGTTGACCCTCTGCGTGGCAGGCCGCACAGCGGTTCTGAATAATGGTAGAGACGTTATTGACCCAGTCTACCGCAAAAGAGCGC
>JALSHQ010000395.1 GCA_026982145.1 Gammaproteobacteria bacterium
GGCTTAAAAAAATGTTCCGTCGATGGGGGATGATGCGCTGGCAAAACGCTTGCGCGGAATTCGCCCCGCAAGGTAGGCTTCACGCCCTGCTTCCACTGCTTTTTTCATGGCAGATGCCATCAGGATAGGGTTTTCTGCCGCAGCGATCGCGGTGTTCATCAAAACGCCGTCGCAACCCAATTCCATCGCAATGGCCGCATCGGAGGCGGTGCCGACGCCAGCGTCAACCAAAATTGGCACATTCGCATTTTCAACAATGGTGCGAATGTTGTAGGGGTTGCGAATCCCCAGTCCGGAACCGATCGGTGCGGCCAACGGCATCACCGAAACAGCGCCCATCTCTTCCAGCCGTTTGGCGGCAATCGGGTCATCATTGGTATAAACCATCACCTTAAACCCCTCTTTGACCAGCACTTCGAGCGCCACATAGGTCTGCTGCAGATCGGGGTAGAGGGTCTTTTCATCCCCTAACACTTCGAGCTTGACTAGATTATGGCCATCAAGCAGTTCACGTGCGAGGCGACAGGTGCGGACTGCATCATCGGCGGTATAGCACATTGCCGTATTCGGCAGCAGGGTGTATTGCTCTGGCGAGATCACATCCAATAAATTGGGCTCATCTTTATGCTGCCCAATGTTGGTACGACGCACCGCGACGGTGACGATTTGTGCACCACTGGCTTCCGTGGCAAGCCGAGTCTCTTCAAGGTCGCTGTATTTTCCGCTGCCGGTCAGCAGGCGCGCACTATATTCAACGCCATCAATGACCAAAGAGTCGTTACCTGATTGCGTGGCGGCGCTCTGTGCGCCTGCGGTCGCTGTGCTCATATCCGGGTCCCGAATAACGTTTAAATAGATGGTGGCTATGGGTGGACTTGAACCACCGACTTCAGCATTATGAATGCTGCGCTCTAACCAACTGAGCTACATAGCCGCTTTTTGATGATATCGCAACCTGTTGCTGCGAGGGCGCAATTATACGCCACTATTCTGTCAGAATGGAACTATCTAAGGGCATTTTAGGGCTGTTTTTTGCTTTCAATTAAACATTGAAGCGGAAATGAATCACATCGCCATCTTGCACGATGTACTCCTTTCCCTCAAGCCGCCACTTACCCGCCTCTTTGGCACCTTGCTCACCGTTATTTTCGATAAAATCATCGTATGACACGATTTCCGCACGGATGAAGCCGCGCTCAAAGTCAGTGTGAATCACGGCTGCCGCTTGGGGTGCAGTCGCCCCAATGCGCACTGTCCAGGCTCGTACCTCTTTCTCGCCGGCGGTGAAATAGGTCTGCAGACCGAGCAGTTCATAACCGGCTCGAATCACACGATCCAGCCCCGGTTCTTCCAGCCCCAAATCCGCCATGAACTCGCCCTTCTCTTCATCAGACAGCTCCGCGATCTCCGCCTCAATCGCCGCACAAACGGCGACCACTACAGCGCCTTCACTCGCAGCACGTTCGCACACCCGATCCAGCCACGGGTTATCGGTAAAGCCATCATCAGCCACGTTGGCGATATACATTGTCGGTTTGATGGTAAGCAGGTGCAGATCATAGAGTGCTGCACACTGATCAGCATCAAGCCCCATTGAGCGTACTGGGGCGCTGGTATCAAGATGATCACGCACCTGCTCTAACAACGCCTTTTTTGCAATCGCCTCTTTGTCGCCACTCTTGGTCTGTTTTCCAACGCGGTAGATCGCCTTTTCAACCGAGTCCAGATCGGCCAGCGCCAATTCAGTATCGATGATTTCGATGTCACGCAGTGGATCAATCTTCCCTTCAACATGAGTAATATCGTCATCTTCAAAACAGCGCACGACATGGCCGATGGCATGGGTTTCACGAATATTGGCGAGAAATTTATTGCCCAGCCCTTCCCCCTTTGAAGCGCCTGCGACCAACCCGGCGATGTCCACAAACTCCATCGTGGTGGGCAGCACTTTCTGTGGGTTTACGATCGCGGCCAGCGCATCCAGACGTGAGTCAGGCATCGGCACCACCCCCACATTGGGTTCAATAGTACAAAAAGGATAATTGGCCGATTCAATGCCCGCCTGCGTCAAGGCGTTAAAGAGTGTCGATTTACCGACATTTGGAAGCCCAACAATACCGCACTTAAATCCCATGGAGGTGTCCTGTTATGGAAGCCGACTGAATTATGCAGCGGGCTTTTTACTATGCAGGCGGTTCATCGCCTTTTCAAAATCGCCATCGAGCAGCTGTGGCAGCACATCCATCGCTTCATCAATCGCATCGAGGATAAGCGCTTGCTCTCGCTTCGATGGATCATCGAGTACAAAATCAGCCACTTGATCACTCTGCCCCGGATGACCGATCCCGATGCGCAGACGCATAAAATCATTATTACCACCAAAGGCTTTAATGATGTCACGCAGGCCGTTATGGCCACCATGACCGCCACCTTTTTTAAAACGCGCCACGCCCGGCGGCAGGTCAAGCTCATCATGCACCACAAGAATCCGCTCCACTGGGATCTTGTAGTATTTGGCTAGCGAGACCACCGATTGGCCGCAACGGTTCATGTAGGTCGTCGGCTTCAGTAACCAGCCGCGATGACCATCGAGTAACGCCTTACAAGTCTCACCCAAAAAACGTGACTCAGCCTTGAATGTGCCTCGGCAGCGTTGCGCGTAGGTATCAACTAACCAGAAACCTGCGTTATGCCTTGTCTTTTCATAAGCGGGGCCTGGATTACCCAGACCCACGATAAGGTCAATATGTGCTGCCACAGCTGTCAGTCCTTTTCCAGCAGTAGTAAAACAGTGGTTGCTAAGGCTTAGCCTCTTCGCCTTCATTCTCAGAAGCCGCTGCTGCCTCATCCTCTGCTTCATCTGCATTGGTACCACGAGGCATATGGATAGCTGCCACGGAAAGATCATGATCTGCACCATGCATCAGCGCCACCAGCTCAGTGCCTTCAGGCAATTTAAGGTCAGAAATATGCAGGGTCTCATCAATATTCAGCGTGGAAAGGTCCGCTTCGATAAATTCCGGCAGATCTTTTGGCAGACAGCTAATTTCAACATCATTGGCCAAGTGAGAAACAACACCGCCCGCTTTCACACCGGCTGAAACATTGCCACCAATAAAGTGAAGCGGCACATGCATGCGCAGTTTTTCGTTTTCATTGACGCGCAGCAGGTCTAGATGAACAATGCTGGATTTAAAGGGGTGGCGCTGCAGATCTTTCAACACCGCTTTTTCTGCTTTGCCAGCGACATTCACCGTCAAAATGTGCGAATAGAACGCTTCGTTCTCTAAGTTATGTACCAGCGTGTTGTGTTGCAGTGTGAGTGAAACTGCCTCCTGACCACCGCCATAGAGTACCGCTGGCACTTTATTGTCACGACGCAGGCGGCGGCTCGCACCCTTCCCCTTGTCCTGACGGATTTCTGCATTTAGCTCATAAGTTGAAGCCATTTTGTTTCTCCAAAAAATTAACAGGTGCTTATAAAGCTGCCTGTACACCGCCCCCGCGACCTGGCTTGGTGTTTCCACAAAAAAGTCAGTGACGATCGGTTGTCACTGACCACAAATTCAAAGTCCTAAAAATTCACTGCTGTTTAGTCCATATACATGGAGCTAACAGACTCTTCGGCGCTGATGCGGTGCATCGTTTCGGCCAGCATATCAGCCACACTGAGCTGACGAATACGGTCTGACTCACGTGCGTTTTGCTGCAGCGGAATGGAGTCCGTCACCACCAGCTCATCCAACTCCGAGTTTGAAATACGCGCCACCGCCGTACCCGATAAGATGGGGTGAGTGCAGTACGCCACCACTTTTGCTGCTCCGTGCTCTTTCAGCACGCGCGCGGCTTCACATAGTGTGCCGGCGGTATCGACCATGTCATCGACCAGAATGCAGGTGCGGCCGGCGACATCACCGATGATGTTCATCACCTTGGCTTCATTCGGCCCCGGGCGCCTTTTATCCACAATCGCCAAATCAGCACCATCAAGCCTTTTCGCCAATGCTCGTGCGCGCACGACCCCCCCGACATCCGGTGAAACCACCATCATGTCCAAGTATTTCTGCCGCCAGATATCGCTCAGCAACACCGGCGATGCGTAAACATTATCTACCGGCATGGTAAAAAACCCCTGGATCTGATCCGCATGGAGGTCAACGGTCAAAACACGATCTACCCCCACCGAGGTGATCATGTCCGCCACCACCCTCGCGCTAATCGGTACACGTGCTGCGCGTGGCCGCCGGTCTTGACGGGAATAGCCAAAATAGGGAATTACAGCAGTAATACGATACGCTGAGGAGCGGCGAATGGCATCGGCCATCACCAACAACTCCATTAAGTTATCATTGGTCGGCGCACTGGTGGGCTGCACAATGAAAACATCTTTGCCGCGAACGTTTTCCATCACCTCAACTGCAACTTCACCGTCGCTAAAGCGGTTGACATTCGCTTTGCCTAGCGGCAAGTGCAGATAGCGTGCAATTGAGAGCGCCAACTGCGGATGGGCATTGCCAGCAAAAACCATCATACGGCTATTAGAGTCATCGTAACCGCTTGATCTGCCGAGCAAACTAAAACGCGATTTGGAATGGCCCAAGATGTTTACCTATTGGTGGCTGGCGCGCCATGGCTAATAAAGCAGCCATGGCGACATTATAAAATGGCTGGGGCGCCAGGATTCGAACCTGGGTATGCTAGGATCAAAACCTAGTGCCTAGCCTCTTGGCGACGCCCCATTTAATGGCCTGATTCAGACCGTACAACACTTACACTACACCGTAGCAACGATCACCGTTTAATGGCGACCAGTTCATCCCTTTCGCTACAAATCCTTGCCACGCGCCGGGTAAGGACTCCAGCGCCTGTTGAGCTGCCACTCGATCATCGAACGCTGCAAACACACAGGCACCCGTACCACTCATCCTTGCGGGCGCACATTTTAACAGGAAATCCAGCGCCTTAGCTACTGGTGGGAAGCGTTTTTTAACCACTGCTTCACACACATTGATCCCCTGCCCTGCAAGAAAGTGCGATATTGTGATGGGATGACAATCGCGTGTCAAATCCGGGGCATTAAAAACCACCTCCGTTGAGACTTGGCAGTCGGGTGCAACCACCAAATACCACGGCTCCGGTGGTGCCTGCTCTCCCTCCAGCGGCGTTAGCTGCTCACCCACCCCCTCCGCCCAGGCCGCTGTGCCGCGCACAAAAACAGGCACATCAGCACCCAATTGCAGACCCAGCGTCGCCAGCTCATCAATAGAGAGCCCCAGTTCGCACAATTCATTGAGCGCCACCAGTGTCGTGGCGGCATTCGAGCTACCGCCACCCAAGCCGCCACCCATCGGCAAGCGTTTTTCGACCTCAATATCGACACCCTGCGAACAATGGCTGTATTGAAAGAGCAATTTAGCCGCACGCACCACAAGGTCTTGCGCCGGTAACACGCCGGCAAGGTCGCTAGTGCGACACACCTTGCCATCATCACGCAGCGTAAAAGTAAGCTCATCTCCGTAATCAAGAAACTGAAATACAGTCTGCAACTGATGGTAGCCATCGTCTCGACGACCCGTGATGTGCAGAAAAAGGTTGAGTTTAGCCGGTGCTGGCCAGCGTTTAGCCGTTGCATTCATATCAGGGCACCAGATTATAGCTTGTCGAAAGCGCATTATTTAGCGTAGGTACTGCGCGCCAGTGATCGATGACAAACCTCACCCGGGTGCCTTCGCGGGTGAGGACCATTTTTTTAGGCACCTCTAAAACCCCGACTGAACGATAGCGCGCATACTCAATGCGCCATCCGGATTGCTCCAGCCACTGCAGTCGCCCCTGCGCATCCAGCCCCTTAGCCACCTCCCTAGCCTTACCAAGCACCATACTTGGCACAGGCAACCCCACCAGCCAATAGCGTAATTCATTCATCGGCACATGCCAGCCAAGCTCATCGCCAAGCAGCTCGGAAAGATTGGCCGCCGACATTGCGCGCTCATCAGGCAAATAGAGCGTGGCCACACTCGCATCCCCTTTTAGCTGCGCCATGCGCTGACCCAGCATTGATGAGAAGCTGATATCAAACGCCTCTGCCTGCTGCTGCCAGCGCAAACTGGCACTCCACGAATCCTGCGTATGTTTTACCGCAACTCGCCCCCCTAGCTCCCACCCTTCCAGCGCCGTTAGTTGCGCCTGCCTCAGCGCCCACCGCTGCTCGACCATCTCTGGGCTTAGCACCGGCACAAGCGGGCGAGTAGCACAACCCGTCACCAACACCACCAGCAAAAATGCCAGCCAGAAGTGGTAGCTTAAGCGGCTCAAACTGATTGAATGAAAATAACGCATAACGGTTGGTTCAGTGCTCGCTCAAGGCGATACATCGTTGCGAATAAAAAACACCGCCTTGAAATAATGGTGAACTGTGATGACGCTATCTACCCCATTTTCCTGTGTGATGGCTCGGCGGCAAACTTTGGTTTTTTTATTGCTTTCAATGTCATTCAATATAAGCCCTGCCGCCTACTTTATTTAGATTTTAACTTGCCCTCATGCACAGCGGCGTTATTTTTTAATAAACTGCTCCATAATGTTCAATAAGCGCTTATCTCCAGGGGAAATTTCCAGTGCCTGCGTCCAGATTTCACGCGCATCTTCTCGCTCACCATTCACCCATAATACCTCGCCAAGGTGTGCGGCCACTTCTGGGTCGAGACTGATTTCAAGCGATTTTCGCAGCATTTTAATCGCTTCATTGTATTGACCCAGCCGATAGAGCACCCACCCCATGCTATCAAGAATCGCATTGTCATTCGGACGCAACTCCAGTGCTCGTTTTATATAGGCGTATGCCTCTTGATAGCGGTCGGTACGATCCGCCAAGGTGTAGCCCAGCGCATTCAGTGCGTCGATATTATCAGCATCATCATCGAGTATCTGCTTCAGGTCGCGCTCTGTTACATCAAGCTGATTTAGCCGTTCCGCGGCCAAGGCACGCGCATAGAGCAGCGGGACACTCCCGGCCATCTCACTCAGCGCATGGTTATAAAGCACCATCTCCTCTTGGTGGCGCTCCGCATTACGCAGGATTTCACCTTCGATTAAAAAGATACGCTGACGCTGAGCCGGTGCAGTGAGATGGAGGGAGTGCAGATAATCACGCGCCTTGTCGACATCGCCAAGCTGTGCGGCAATCATGGCTTGGCGCACGCGTGACTCCACTAAATTATCCCCTCGCTCCACGAAGCTGTAATGCACCATTGCAGCATCGAGGTTCTCCCGAAGCTCTTCTAGCTGCCCGAGATAAAAACGGGCATCATCAACACGCCGGCCGGTCTCGTTGGCCTGACTGAGATACTCATATGCACTCTCCTGCTCCCCTAGCTGCAAGGCGAGTAGTCCGAGTGCAAACAGCACATCCACATCACCCGGCGTCTGTTTTATGACGATTTTGTACTGCGTATAGGCCGCCTCATAGTCCCGAACGTCAACCAGCTGGCGTGCATAGGTGAGGCGCAGCACTGTTTCTGCCGGAAAAGATTTCACCTGCTGCCCCAGATAGTCGACCGCAGCCTCTTTATCCCCTTTGAGTCGCATAATGCGCGCCTGCAAGAGCACCGCATTGGTGTTTTCTGGTTTCAAATGAAGGCTGCGCTTAACCCCCGCATCTGCCTTTTCAACCATTTTTGCACGCAGCGCGAGCTGCGCGTAGGCATACCACGCGGCATCACTCTGCTCGCGAGACTCGACCAAGTGCTCCATCACTTTTAGCGCACTTTGCAGGTCCTGCTCTCGGCTAAGCAGTGAGGCGACGAGCATAAAGCCCCGCTCAGTGCCATCATCTTCCTGCGCCAACACATACTCTAGGTGCTCCAGTGCCGCATCAGGGTTGCCATTACGAATATAGGCCGCTGAGACCGCCTGTCGCGCCATCAAGTTAACCGGGTCAATCTCCACCCAGAGCTGCGCAGCCTGAAGCGCAGCCTGCCTATCTCGCACAAAAACGGCGATACGTGTCGCCTTTGCCGCTAAACGCGGGTCTCGCGTTTTCTGTGCGAGGCGATAATATTGCACCAACCCCATCGCATAGTGGCCGCGCTGAAGTGCGGTTTCGGCCACCAGTAGCTGATAAAGAA
>JALSHQ010000396.1 GCA_026982145.1 Gammaproteobacteria bacterium
ACAACGGCCGCCAGCATACGCCAGTTCTGATCTCAGAGAACATGGTCGGCCATAAGCTGGGTGAGTTTTCAATGACCCGTACCTTTAAAGGTCACGTGGCTGATAGAAAGTCTAAATAGGTGATTTGAGATGGAAGTTGCATCAAAACTGAAATACGTCGGGATATCCGCACAAAAAGCGAGATTGATTGCTGACCAAGTACGAGGTCTGCCGGTTGATCGAGCATTGAATACTTTACTATTCAGCCAGAAAAAAGGTGCTGGAATCGTTAAGAAAGTGCTGGAATCTGCGATTGCAAATGCAGAGCATAATGAAGGTGCTGATGTTGATGAGCTGAGAATATCTGCAATTTGTGTGGACGAAGGGCCGACACAAAAACGTTTCCGAGCGCGTGCGCGTGGTCGTGGTAATCAGATTTTAAAACGTACAAGTCACATCACTGTGACCGTAAGCGATAAATAAGAGAGTTCTTATACTATGGGTCAAAAAGTACATCCAATTGGTATTCGCCTCGGCATCGTTAAGGATTGGACCTCAAAATGGTACGCCGATTCAAAAGACTATGCTGACTATCTTTTTACCGATCTTAAGGTGCGCGAGTATCTGAAAAAGAAGCTGCAG
Organism: Gammaproteobacteria bacterium; assembly: GCA_026982145.1. Lineage (GTDB taxonomy): Bacteria > Pseudomonadota > Gammaproteobacteria > SZUA-140 > SZUA-140 > SZUA-76. Next base: position 622 of record JALSHQ010000396.1, read on the forward strand.
CAGGCGTCTGTGAGTAGAATTCAGATCGAGCGTCCTGCACGTAATGCACGCATTACGATCCATACTGCACGACCAGGCATGGTGATTGGTAAAAAAGGTGAAGATATCGAATCACTTCGCAAAGAGGTTTCTAAAATGATGGGTATTCCAGTGCACATCAATATTGAAGAGATCCGTAAACCAGAGCTTGATGCGCAGTTAGTGGCAGAAAGCGTAGCGCAACAACTAGAGCGACGCATCATGTATCGTCGTGCGATGAAACGCGCAGTTACAAACACCATGCGTCTAGGTGCAGGTGGAATTAAAATCAACGTTGCTGGTCGCTTGAACGGTGCAGAAATTGCGCGCCGTGAATGGTACCGCGAAGGCCGCGTTCCACTTCACACACTCCGTGCTGATATCGACTATGGATTTGCTGAGGCACATACCCCATCGGGTGTGCTCGGTATCAAAGTATGGATATTTAAAGGTGAGGTGTTTAATACGGCTGAGCAGGAAAGTAAAAAACCTGCTGACAAGGTCGCGGCCAGTTAAAGGAAAGAGTAGTTATGCTTCAGCCAAAAAAGACAAAATTTCGCAAACAGATGAAAGGCCGCAACCGCGGGTTGGCAACTGTAGGTAATAAAGTAAGCTTCGGCGAGTTCGGGCTTAAAGCAACCACACGCGGTCGAATCACGGCTCGCCAGATTGAGGCTGCTCGTCGTGCGATGACACGCCACATTAAGCGTGGTGGTAAAATTTGGATCAGAATTTTTCCAGACAAACCGATTACCAAGAAACCTATCGAAGTGAGACAGGGAAAAGGTAAAGGTAACGTAGAATATTGGGTATCTCAGATTCAGCCAGGCCGCATGTTGTATGAAATGGAAGGTGTTTCTGAAGAAATCGCTCGCGAAGCATTTCAACTGGCTGCAGCGAAGTTACCTGTGCAAACAACATTTGTAAGTCGGACGGTAATGTGATGAATGCGACTGAGCTTAGAGAAAAAACGATTGAAGAGCTGAATAGTGAAAAGCTTGAGTTATTGCGTGAACAGTTTAACCTGCGCATGCAGAAAGGCACTGGACAGCTAACACAGTCTCATCTTTTGAAAAACGTACGCAGAAGCATTGCGCGCATAAATACGGTAATTAACGAGAAAAAAGCGGGTAATGAATCATGAGTGAGCAGGCGAAAGAGTCACGTAACGTGACAGGCCGTGTTGTTAGCAACAAGATGGACAAGACAGTTACGGTGCTTGTTGAAAGAAAAGAGCCGCACCCGCTCTATAAAAAATACATTAAGCGTTCTTGTAAGCTACACGCTCATGATGAGAACAACGAGTGTGGTGAAGGTGATTTAGTTACGATTGAGCAGTGCAGACCATTGTCTAAAAGCAAATCATGGACGATTGTCTCTGTAGTTGAGAAGGTTGCTGGTTAATTCCAGCCCTGAAGAAACGAATATAAAAGATTTACGGGGATAAACGATGATACAGATGCAGTCAAGACTCGACGTTGCGGATAACAGTGGTGCGCGTCAGGTGATGTGTATCAAGGTGTTGGGCGGTTCGCATCGCCGTTATGCCGGTGTTGGTGACATTATTAAAGTGAGTATTAAAGAAGCTATTCCTCGCGGTAAGGTTAAAAAAGGTGAGGTTTACAACGCGGTTGTCGTGAGAACCTGTAAAGGTGTACGTCGTGATGACGGCTCTTTGATTCGCTTTGACTCCAATGCGGCGGTACTGCTGAATGGGCAATTGCAACCCATTGGCACTCGTATTTTTGGCCCTGTGACTCGTGAGCTACGTTCAGAACGTTTCATGAAAATCATTTCATTAGCCCCTGAAGTTCTGTAAGGCTGATTGCGCGGACGATATTAAAGATGAAAAAGATTAAACAAAATGATGATGTAATCGTAGTTGCTGGTAAAGATAAAGGCAAACGAGGCTCAGTTATTAAAGTAGTTAGCGAAGATAAAGTGATCGTTGAAAACATTAATATGGCTAAGCGTCATACTAAGCCTAATCCGAATAAAAGCATTGCGGGTGGTATTGTGAGCAAAGAGATGCCGATCAATGTTTCTAACATTGCTCATTATAATCCAGTGACTAAAAAGGCGGGTCGGATAGGTATACGGACTCTGGAAGATGGACGAAAAGTTCGCTTTTTTAAGTCTAATAACGAAGTCATTGATAGCTAATAATTTTAAGGTTGGATAGGAAGATGGCAAGACTCCAAGAACATTACCGCAACAATGTAGTCAATCAGTTGGTTGAAAAGATGGGCTACAAGAGCGTGATGGAAGTACCTCGCATCACAAAAATCACTCTCAACATGGGTGTTGGTGAAGCGGTAGGTGATAAAAAAGTGATTGAACATGCGGTAAATGATCTGCAGAAAATCAGTGGTCAAAAAGTAATCGTCACTTATGCGCGCAAATCAGTAGCTGCATTTAAGATTCGTGATGGTTGGCCTATTGGTTGTAAGGTGACACTGCGTCGTGATCGTATGTATGAATTTCTGGATCGCTTGATCTCAATCTCTATCCCGCGTATTCGTGATTTTCGCGGTCTCAATGGAAAGTCATTTGACGGTCGTGGTAATTACAGCATGGGCGTTCGTGAACAGATCATGTTCCCTGAAATTGAATATGAAAAGATTGATACCTTGCGTGGACTGGATATTACAGTGACCACAACAGCAAAGACCGATGAAGAAGGTCGTGCGTTGCTGCAAGCATTTAACTTTCCATTTAAGAACTGAGGGCTGAATCATGGCAAAAGTTTCAATGATCAACCGCGAAGCTAAAAGAACACGCATGGTTGAGAAGTATGCAGCTAAACGTGCTGAATTAAAGCGCATCATGAAAGATGAATCTGCTTCAGATGAAGAGCGTGATGATGCACAGCAAAAATTTCATGCATTACCAAGGGATTCAAGCCCTGTGCGTCAGCGCAAACGTTGCCGCATTACTGGTAGACCTCACGGTTTTTACCGCAAGTTTGGGTTAAGCCGTAATAAGTTAAGAGAGTCAGCTATGCGTGGTGATGTCCCTGGTTTAGTTAAGGCAAGTTGGTAGGTCTCCGGTTTAGGCCGAGTGACTATTAGAATTATTGAATAAACGACTGGTTAGGATTTATAAATGAGCATGACTGACCCCATTGCGGATATGTTAACGCGTATTCGCAACGCACAAGCGGCTAACAAAGTTGATGTGTCTATGCCGTCTTCAACGCTGAAAGAAGCAATCGCAGCGGTACTGAAAGACGAAGGCTATATTAATGGTATTTCTACAGAAGAAAATGGTGAAAAGAAATCACTGACGATCTCTCTTAAATATTATCAGGGCAAACCTGTTATTGATGAGCTAAAACGTGCCAGTCGACCCGGCTTAAGGGTATACAGAGGGAAAGGTGAGATTCCTAAGGTTCAGGCCGGACTAGGGATTGCAATCGTATCTACCTCGAAAGGTGTTATGACCGACCGTGCAGCACGCACAGCGGGTCATGGCGGCGAAGTTCTTTGTTACATTTCTTGATTGGTTGAGCTATGTCTAGAGTTGCTAAAAATGCAGTTAATGTCCCATCAGGTGTTGAAGTTACAATCAATGGCCAGGAGATTTCTGTGAAGGGAGGAAAAGGTCAGTTGATATTTTCTGTACACAAAGACATCGAAGTTCTTAGAGAAGGCGATGAACTACGAGTTGCGGTGCGCGTGAAAGGAAAGTCAGCGGTTGCGCAATCGGGCACTACTCGGGCAATCATTAATAACATGGTGACAGGTGTTAACACCGGTTTTGAAAAGAAATTGGCGTTGGTCGGTGTGGGTTATCGTGCGCAGGTTAAGGGCAAGGTACTAAACCTGACGCTCGGTTTTTCTCATCCTGTAAATTATGATGTACCTGAAGACATCACTGTTGAGACACCCAGTCAGACAGAAATTGTTGTGACGGGCGCGGACAAGCAGAGGGTTGGTCAGGTAGCTGCAAATATTCGCGCATATCGTCCACCAGAGCCTTATAAAGGTAAGGGAGTTCGCTACGTTGGTGAATACATTGCAATGAAAGAAGCCAAGAAGAAATAATTAAAGCCCACATTTAGAATTATATAGGTGAATAGCGTGGACAAGAAAACAGGTCGTTTACGTAGAGCGAAACGTACAAGAGCGAAGATTAGAGAGTTAGGTGTTGAGAGGCTCTGTATCTTTCGCACACCAAGGCATATCTATGCGCAGTTGATTGGCACAAGCGGTACCAATGTGATTGCAAGCGTCTCGACACTTGATAAAGATGTTAAAGCAAACGTCAGTAATGGCGGCAATATTTCTGCTGCTAGTGCAGTTGGAAAGATGATTGCAGATAAGGCAAAAGCAGCCGGTGTTTCTAAAGTTGCCTTTGATCGTTCAGGATTTAAATACCACGGTCGTGTGAAAGCGTTAGCGGAAGCTGCGCGTGAAAACGGCCTCGAATTCTAAGGGCTAGAAAATGGCTAAATTTGATTCATCTCAAAAAAGTGACGATCTACAAGAAAAGCTCGTTGGTGTCCGTCGTGTTGCCAAGGTTGTGAAGGGCGGCCGTCAGTTTGGCTTTTCAGCACTTACCGTGGTGGGTGATGGAAAAGGCCGCATAGGTTTTGGTAGCGGAAAGGCGCGTGAGGTACCTATTGCGATTCAAAAGGCGATGGAAGACGCGCGCCGTAATATGGTTGATGTGAAGTTGAATGATGTGACTTTACAATATCCGATTACTGCGACACATGGTGCAGCTAAAGTATTTATGCAGCCCGCGACACCTGGTACCGGAATTATTGCGGGTGGCGCAATGCGAGCGGTATTTGAAGTTTTAGGCGTGCAGGATGTACTTGCTAAATGCATCGGTTCAACAAACCCTGTGAATGTTGTACGCGCCACAGTGAATGGCCTGCGTGACATGACCAGTGCAGAAGTGGTCGCAGCGAAGCGTGGAAAAACGGTTAAGGAAATATTGGGATAGTCTAATGGTTGATAACAAAAGACAAATCAAAGTGACGTTGGTACGCAGCCCCAATGGTCGCCTAGCATCACACAAGGCGTGTCTTGCGGGTCTTGGATTGCGCCGAATGCATCAGACAGTGTCCGTTGAAGATACTCCCTGTACCCGTGGCATGATCAATAAAGCCTATTACATGTTGAGAATTGAGGAAGAGTAAGATGTATCTTAATACAATCAAACCTGCTGCCGGTGCCAAACAGACACGCAAGCGAGTGGGTCGTGGCATTGGCTCCGGTGTTGGCAAAACATGTGGCCGTGGCCATAAAGGACAGCACTCTCGCTCTGGCGGTTTCACGAAAGTAGGTTTTGAAGGTGGGCAGATGCCGCTTCAACGTCGCTTGCCTAAAGTGGGCTTCTCTTCAAGAGTAAAAGCGACTCGCGCTGAAGTGCGTTTGCATGAACTGCTACTCATAGAAGGTGAGGTTGTTGACTTGTCTGCATTAATTGCTGCCAATATCGTGCCAACTCAGACCTTGAGGGCTAAAGTGATCGCTTCTGGTGAGATTGCCTCAGCGGTTACCATACGCGGAATTAATGTAACAAAAGGTGCTCGTGCAGCGATTGAAGCTGCTGGCGGCAAAATCGAGGATTAAATGGCCGGACCTGGCTCAGCATTGGCTGGCGCAGGGCGCCTGACAGAACTCAAACAGCGCTTGCTGTTTGTTCTTGGCGCGTTGCTTGTCTACCGCATCGGTACCCATATACCAGTACCCGGTATTGACCCGATGGCACTTGCTGCACTGTTTGATCAGAGCCGCGGTACGATCATCGACATGTTCAACATGTTTTCTGGTGGCGCACTAGGGCGCTTATCAGTATTTGCGCTGGGCGTGATGCCGTATATTTCAGCATCGATTATCATCCAGCTACTCACCGCAGTATCGCCCAAGTTAGAACAGCTAAAAAAAGAGGGTGAATCTGGGCGGCGCAAGTTATCAGAATACACACGCTATTTAACGCTGTTTCTGGCCACATTTCAGGCACTAGGGATTTCGATAGCACTCGAGAGCCAGCAGATTGGTGGCAGTGGTGTGGTGATCGAACCGGGGTGGGATTTTAGAGCGGTGGCTGTATTGAGCCTTGTGACAGGAACGATGTTCTTGATGTGGCTGGGCGAGCAGATAACAGAACGCGGAATTGGCAACGGCATCTCAATTATCATTTTTGCAGGCATTGTCGCTGGATTACCCTCGGCGATCGGTGGAACGCTTGAATTGGCGCGAACAGGTGAGATGAGTTCAGCCATTGTTTTGCTAATCATTGTGCTTGCAATGGCAGTGACCGCATTTGTAGTGTTTGTCGAACGAGGGCAGCGGCGTATCACGGTGAATTATGCTAAACGGCAGCAAGGCCGCAAGATGTATGCAGGGCAGACAAGTCATCTACCACTAAAAGTGAACATGGCCGGGGTGATTCCCCCGATCTTTGCATCCGCGATTATTATGTTTCCCGCGACGATTGGTGGTTGGTTTGGCAGTGCTGAAGGGATGGAATGGCTGCAGAGCCTCTCGCAGATGATCTCCCCAGGTCAGCCGCTTTATGTGATGTTGCTGGCGCTTGCGATTATATTTTTCTGCTTTTTTTACACAGCATTACAATATAACCCAAAGGACACGGCGGATAACCTTAAGAAGTCAGGCGCTTTTATTCCCGGTATTCGTCCTGGTGAACAGACGGCTCAATATATCGACTCTGTGATGACACGCTTGACGCTTGTCGGCGCGCTTTACATCACTGCGGTCTGCCTATTGCCAGAGTTTTTGATTCTTTACTGGAATGTCCCATTCTATTTTGGGGGCACATCGCTGTTAATTATCGTGATTGTTGTGATGGATTTTATGGCACAAGTTCAGTCTCACTTGATGTCTAATCAATATGACAGCCTGTTGAAAAAGTCGAAGCTCAAGGGCAGTACAACAAAGCGTTAGACTTGTAATAACTGATTAATATTTGGGTTTGGAGAAAAGCATGAAAGTACGTGCATCGGTAAAAAAAATCTGCAGAAACTGTAAAGTTGTTCGTAGAAAAGGCGTGGTTCGAGTGATCTGTAAAGATGCTCGCCACAAACAAAGACAAGGTTAGTTGCTGATTGGCACGGATTTTTATTGCTTTCGTTGCCCATCGATAATAGAATTACCCGCTTTCGCGAAATGCGGAGTGATATAAGTGTTTAGGAGCGTTTAGATGGCCCGTATTGCAGGCATCAATATCCCGGTGAACAAACATACTGTGATTGCTTTAAGAGCAATTTACGGTATTGGACCCACCCGGGCAAGTAAGATTTGTGAAGTGAGCAGCATTGATCCAGCTACGAAAGTAAAGGATCTGACTGAAGCTGAGCTTGAGTTACTGCGTACTGAAGTTGGTAAGTTCGAGGTCGAAGGCGATCTTCGTCGTGAAGTTACGATGA
>JALSHQ010000397.1 GCA_026982145.1 Gammaproteobacteria bacterium
TCCGGCATCAAATGGGGGTGCGGGTAAGATGAGAGCCCGCCGCCATCCACTTCCTGACGAAACTTGTCGAGCTGCGCTTCAGTCAAACGCCCTTCAAGAAAGGCACGTGCATAGGTGCCCGGTGAAGCGTGCCCCTGTGAAAAGATCAGATCGCCCCCAAAGTCTTTAGTGGGTGCCTTCCAGAAATGGTTAAAGCCCACATCATAAAGAGTCGCCGCCGAAGCAAAACTGGCGATGTGGCCACCCAGCTCTGAACTCTTGCGGTTCGCCTTCACCACCATCGCCATCGCATTCCAGCGAATGTAACTGCGGATGCGGTCTTCAATCGCCGCGTCACCCGGCAGCGGCGCTTCAAGGTGAGTCGGAATGGTATTCACATAAGCGGTGTTGGCTGAATAAGGGAGATTGGCACCACTGCGGCGCGCCTTGTCGATCATCTGCTCTAACAGGAAGTGAGCGCGCTCAACCCCTTCGTTTTCGATCACCGACTCCAGGGCATCCACCCACTCTTGGGTCTCAATGGCGTCGATATCAGGTAACTGCGATTGCTGGGACATTCATCCAACCTCTTTATTGATCCGGCATCTCTCTGAAAATAGGCGACCGGTTACATCGTGAAAATGAAATTTTATAGTCATGATTAAGAACTTGGGCACGACAGCCCCATCGATCTTATGAGTAAATTTTAGATAAGGGAGACCCGGTAGAGGCTCGGCAACGCTGGCAGATCAAATTTAATGCTATTTTTTTTACTACGGTCATAAAACCTATCCACATTTTTTTCATTTAAGCGTCGCTACAACAGCGCGCCCTTTTTACTGGGGTGCTCGCCAAACAATCCATTCATCTCAACATGGTTGTTTTTATTAAGATTTTTGCAGCTCTGCCCACGCAATTTTGTTATCTTTAGCGCATGGGCGCTGATGCGCGGCCTCTCAGGCACGGTATGATCGTTTTTTTCCCGCATCAGGTCAAGAAGAAGCCATATGAAAAACAGGGGATATAGCGTGAAAATCGAGTTAAAACAACATAAAAGCGCGCCTTCTCAGCGCGCACTTCAGACCATTTCCCACCTCATCATCCTACTGCCTCAAGCGTGCCTCAAAGCCAAAACTAAAAAAACATGGCCGACACTTCCTTATGGGGAGATCTTGCAGCAGCGGCTAAAACGCGGCGGGGATGCGAGTGCGATATTGACCACCGACCTACCCAATAAAGCGAGCACCCATGTGACGCTCTCCGGCATCAAGGATGATCTCAGCCGTTTCGAGCTGCTCACCTTAGCGCGTAAATTGGTCGCACCTCATCTGGCTCAAAACCCGTCCCACATTGCGATCACCGCCGCAGGCTTTGAGGATGAAGAAACCACCACGCCGTTGATCACCGCCGTGGTTGCAGCGCTACTCGCCGCTAGCAGTGAGATGCCCTCATTCAAAAGCAAAGCGGCAAAACCATCAAAGCTTCGCACCATTCAACTGCTCGGCATTAAAAAACGGATCGACTTCAGCCGCACCCATGCGGAGGCTGCTGGAAATAACCTAGCCCGCCAACTCACAACACTGCCCCCCAATGAACTCACCCCAGCCCTCTATCGCAAGCGCATTTCAAAACTGGCCAAAGCACATGGCTGGAAGATGACGTTCCTCGATCAAAAAACACTCAAGCGGAAAAAGGCCGGGGCATTTCTTGCCGTCTGTCAGGGCAGCAGTGAACACGATGCCGGCATTGTTCATCTACGCTACACGCCGAAAACCACGCGCCGCAAACAGACCCCACTGGCGCTGGTCGGCAAGGGGATCTGTTTCGACACCGGCGGCACCAACCTGAAACCAGCGCAGTACATGCACGGCATGCATGAAGATATGCAGGGCAGCGCTGTCGCACTCGGCACCTTTTTAACGCTGTCGCAACTTAAAGTGCCTTATGTGGTCGACTGCTGGCTCGCGCTGGCGCAAAATCACATCGGCCCCAACGCCTATAAACAGAACGATGTGATCACTGCCAGTAACGGCGTCACCATCGAAGTGATGCACACCGATGCCGAAGGGCGCATGGTGCTGGCCGATACGCTAGTACAGGCGGCACGCCTGAAACCGACCTTGATCATCGACTATGCAACTTTAACCGGCGCGTGCCACTACTCACTCAGCGCCCGTTACAGCGGAGGCTTTACTAATCGCGATCAGTTGATCGACGAGATCATCACTGCCGGGCGCAACAGCGGTGAACGTGTCTGGCCATTTCCGATCGATAAAGATTTCGACGATGAGCTAAAAAGCAACGTGGCCGATGTTAAGCAGTGCTCGCTTGGGGGCGAGGCGGATCACATCCTCGCCAGCCGTTTTCTGCAACGCTTTGTGGGTGATACTCCGTGGCTGCATCTCGATCTTTCGTCCGGCAATAGCAAAGGTGGGCTGGCGCACATCCCGACCGACATCACCGGCTTCGGCGTCAGCTTCACCACGCAGCTACTCTTCGATAACAACGTGCTTACAAAAGTAAAAGGTTAATCCGCGATGGAAAATGACATTACAGATCTGCAAATCAGGGTGACACATCAGGAGTCTACGCTGGAGGCACTTAATCAGGTGATCATTCAGCAGCAGAAAGCGATAGACCAGTTAACACTCACCGTCTCTCAACTCAGCGAACGGATGAGATCGATGGCTGACTCAAACATCGCCGACCCAGCGCAAGAGACACCACCACCGCATTATTAAACGACGGCAATGTTGCTCATATGGCGTGAAGCTCTATTCAAGTGGTTCACTTTGACACCATTACAACACCCCGTTACTCTTAAGCGCTAAGTTGACAGCCATTAACAGAAGGATGCTCCGATGAATGACGGTTCGCCACTGACAGAAGCACAGCAAACATTCGTCGATACGCTGAGCACAAAAACAACCGCCACCGAGGTGGTTCGCCTGAGCGCTGCGCTTGGGCGCACACTGGCCAGTGCGATAGTCGCGCCCACGGACATGCCCCCTTACCCCCGTGCGATCGTTGAAGGGTGGCTGGTCAACAGTGCCGACACTCAAGGTGCCAATGAAGGTTCCCCTATCTACTTCAACATTGTCGGCAGTATCCTCCCCGGTGATGAAAGCTGCCCACTGCCCGGCACGGGTGAAGCACTGCGCGTGGCCACCGGGAGTATCGTTACCGATGGTGCAGTTTCGATTGTGCGCCCGTGGGAGGGTAAAGAAGAGGGCAATACTGTTTCAATCACCCGCGCTTTTCCACCCCGTTTTTTTATTGAAGAACAAGGGTGCGACCTCGAACAAGGTGCTATTGCGGTTGCTGCGGGCAGCGTGATGGATGCTGCTGAAATCGGCACGATCGCCAGCCTTGGCATCGATGAAATTGAGGTGACATGTGCGCCACGGGTTACGATTTTTTCTTCTGGCGATGAGGTCATTCCATACACGGATACACTCAAGCCCGGCGCTATCCGAGACAGTAACAGCATTATGCTGGCGACGGCTGTCACGCAAGCGGGTGGCGTTCCCGTGATCGCGGGCATCCAAGGGGATCACTTTGACGAGTTTGTGGTGGCGGTAAAAACGGCGTTGGTGAACTCAGATATGATTGTCATCTCCGGCGGCACCGCCGTGGGAGGGCGAGACTTTATCTCTGATCTATTAAAAGAAGTAGGCGAATTGATTATTGATGGTGTTCCGATGCGTTCGGGCAGGCCGTTGATCATGGGGAAATCTGGCGAGGTGCCGATCATCTGCGTGGCGGGTCACCCACCGGAAGCGCTGCGGGGTTTTAATCTATTTGCGGTTGCCGCTCTCAACAAGCAGTTGGGTAGGGGGGCCGAGTTACCGCAAGACAGTCAAAATAACTCGCCACCGCCAACTGATAAACCGCGACATAAATAGATCACCATTCAAGAACGCCTTGAATTAAGTCCAAGATTTATCATTGCAAAACAAGCGCAGCAATTTCAATACGGCGGGGGGCACGAGCAGGCAAGCCACCTCGCCGTGCCACCCTTCGCAATAGCACAGACCCCGGCAATTTTTTAAGTACAGCGTAGAAGAGGAGATATTATGTCCCAACAGCCACTGACCCTGATCCGGCCTGACGACTGGCACCTGCACCTAAGAGATGGCCCAATGCTGGCGACCACCGTTGCTCATAGTGCCAAACAGTTTGCGCGCGCGATTGTGATGCCGAACCTAAAAAAACCTGTCACAACGACTGAGCTGGCCATGGCCTACCGTGACCGTATTCTTGCGGCCATTCCTGACGGCCTCGCCTTTAGCCCATTGATGACGCTCTACCTTACTGACGATACCTCGATTGAAGAGATCAAACGCGCTGGTAACAGCAAACACATTGTTGCACTTAAACTCTACCCTGCGGGGGCGACCACCAATTCATCATCCGGGGTTACCGACATCGAATGCACCTACTCAATTTTGGAAGAGATGATTGAGTTTGAGATGCCGCTATTAATCCACGGAGAAGTGACCGACCCTAGCATCGATATCTTTGATCGTGAAAAAGTCTTTATCGAGCGCCACCTTGAACCATTAACACGCCGCTACCCAGAGTTAAAAATTGTGCTGGAACATATCACGACTAAAGAGGCGGTCGAGTATGTTGAAGAGGCGGGTGAAACGTTGGCGGCGACCATCACAGCGCATCACCTACACCTTAACCGCAATGCCATGCTAGTGGGTGGCATACACCCGCACCACTACTGCCTGCCTGTATTAAAGCGTGAGCTGCATCGTCAGGCGTTGATTAAAGCTGCCACGAGTGGGAATCCAAGATTTTTTCTCGGCACCGACAGCGCCCCCCACGACACGGCCAGCAAAGAGAGCGCCTGTGGTTGCGCGGGTATTTACTCAGCGCACGCAGCTCTAGAACTCTATACCGAAGTTTTTGAAGCCGCGGGGGCACTCGATAAACTGGAAGGCTTTGCCAGCTTTCATGGCGCAGATTTTTACGGGCTGCCACGCAATAAAGAGAGTGTAAGCTTGGTAAAGCGCGCTTGGATCTGCCCACAGCAGTATGACTTTGGCGAGGCGGGTGCCCTGCGCCCTTTTCGTGCGGGTGAAAGCGTAGATTGGACACTGTACGCCAACCTGCATCGCACCATTCAGTAAATCAACACCCAACAGAAGCGTGACTATAAACCGATGACGAATGCCCCCCCCCCACCGCTGGCCACCCGTTTCAGGGGTTACCTGCCGGTGATTATCGATGTTGAAACTGCCGGTTTCAACGCACAGACCGATGCACTGCTGGAGGTGGCCGCGGTACTGCTGAAGGTGACAGATGACGGCAAGCTTGAGCCTGATGCCACCGTGGCTCATCACATCCTACCGTTTGAGGGTGCCAACCTTGAAGCTGCGGCATTGGCGTTCAACGGTATAGACCCCTATCACCCCTTTCGCATGGCACTGGAAGAGCGTGCGGCGCTGCAATCGATCTTCAAACCTATCCGCACCGCCATCAAAGAGAACGGCTGCACCCGCGCTATTTTGGTGGGGCATAACGCCGCTTTTGATCTCAATTTTCTGAATGCCGCCGTGGCACGCAGCAACGTCAAACGCAATCCGTTTCATCCTTTTAGCACGCTCGATACCGTCTCATTAAGCGCCCTTGCCTATGGCCAAACGGTATTGGCGCGCGCTGCAATCGCTTCCGGCATAGCGTGGGATGGGCAAGAGGCACACTCAGCGATTTATGACGCTGAACGCACCGCTGAACTCTTTTGCGGTATCGTCAACCAATGGGACACCCATATCGGCATACCCGCCGTGATACCTTCACCTGATAGCGAAGATTCCCGCGACTAGCTCATCCACTCATATCGTAAGAGGTACGCGCATGAACAAGCAAAACCAGCTCAATGCCGAACACGCCCTTGCGATTATTGTTGCTGATGATATTGAGCTCACGCGTACAATGATCCAAGCATCACTGCAAAAAGCGGGCTACCTAGATATCCGCCTCGCCAATGGCCCCGATGAAATGCTAAAACGGGTCGAAGAGCGCCCAGCGGATGTCGCATTAATCGACTGGATCATGCCAAAGATGAATGGGCTTGAGTTATGCACCCGCCTCCGCCAGCTCGATGATGAGCACAACCGATACACTTCTATCATCATGCTGACGGCCAAAGAAGGGATTCAACATTTAGTCAAAGCATTTGGGCACGGTGTCGATGATTTTCTCAACAAACCAATCAATGAACTGGAGCTGGCTGCACGCGTTCATGCGGCAGGACGCATCTCGATACTGCAAAATTCATTACTGGAAACGATGCGCGAGCTTGAGGCCAGCAACCGAATCTTAAGTGAAATGGCTGTCACCGACCCACTCACCAGCCTAGGCAATCGTCGTTACATTACCCAGCGCTCAGAAGCGCTGCTTGCGGAGGTCAACTCACGCGGCGGCACGCTCGCTTTTTTAATGATCGATATCGACCACTTCAAACAGATCAACGACCAATACGGGCATGACGTTGGCGATGAGATTCTCAAAAAAATAGCCCGCCGCCTACGCAAGGCAACCCGTCCCACCGATGTGGTCGGGCGCTTTGGTGGGGAAGAATTTTGCATTCTGATGCACTTTCCCGATGCCAGCCTCTGCACCCCCAACCTCTTTGAGCGCATTCTAAAGTCAGTTTCAGATAAACCCTTTAACATCGACCAACACCAAGTGTTAGTCACGGTCTCAATTGGCGTGAGCATTTGCAATAAAAGCGGCGAAGCGTGTGCGATGCCGACACTGCTAAAAGAAGCTGATGAACGACTCTACAAAGCCAAAGAGGCTGGACGAAACCAAGTGATATTTTGATGCTGCTGAATACGCGCTTGCTCAGCAATAAAAAAGGCGCTGATACACAGCGCCTTTTAGCCGACCCGCACTGGAAAATTTACTGCTTGCCCGCAGCCTCAACCATCGTCTTCAGCTCGCCGCGCTGATAAAGCTCCATCACGATGTCGCACCCGCCCACTAACTCGCCATCAATATAGAGCTGCGGAAAAGTAGGCCAATTGGCGTAGCGTGGCAGATTTTGGCGAATCTCAGGATCAGCCAAAACATTAACATCTAGAAACTCCGCGCCGCAGGTGCCCAGTGCCTGCACAACATGGCTTGAAAAACCACACTGCGGAAATTGGGGGGTTCCTTTCATATAAAGCACAATCGGTGCGCTTTCGACTTGTTGCTTGATTCGATCCATTACATCCATTATCTATTCAACCTCTTGCCTGCTGCTTGTCTCGGAAATACCCCATTCTACCCCCTATCGCAACATATAAAAATATGACATTCCCTGTTGATATAGCAATTCCCCCACCTCAATGCTCCCCAATTCATTTTAAAACCTGGCTCACCCCTCATGCCCGCTAATCTAGCAAGTCACCTCACATTGTTTTTGAGCCATTTGATGTGGCTATAATGCCTGCCATCCAGCCGGTTTCAATGGCAGCATCCCCCACCGTTAACCGCTAACAGCACAAGGAGCATTGATGGCCACATCCATTAGCAAAAATGAGTTTCCGCATATTGAAAAGCTCATCTACCTTAACCACGCCGCTGTAGCACCGTGGCCACGCTGTGTCGCAGCGGCCGTGAGTGAATTTGCAGAGCAGAATGCGCTGTTTGGCGCACAACGCTATCCGCACTGGATGAGGACTGAGGCCAAACTGCGCCAGCGCCTCGCTCAGCTGATTAACGCGCCGTCGCCTGATGATGTCGCGCTACTGAAAAACACCTCCGAAGCGCTCTCTGTGGTCGCCTACGGCATCGACTGGCAACCGGGTGACAACATCGTCACCAGTGATCAGGAGTTTCCTTCTAACCGCATCGTGTGGGAATCACTCAAGCAGTTTGGGGTTGAGCTACGCGAAGTAGACCTCACTTCTGCGCCCACACCAGAAGCGGCGCTCATTGAGCAGATGGATGAAAACACCCGCCTACTCACCATCAGCTCCCTCCAGTACGCCAGCGGCCTGAAGATGGAGCTTGCA
>JALSHQ010000398.1 GCA_026982145.1 Gammaproteobacteria bacterium
CGGTAAGACCGTAAACATGATGGAGCTGATTCGTAACATCGCGATTGAGCATAGCGGTTACTCAGTATTCGCAGGCGTAGGTGAGCGTACGCGTGAAGGTAACGATTTTTACCACGAAATGACCGAATCAAACGTCATCGACAAGGTATCACTGGTTTACGGGCAGATGAATGAGCCTCCAGGTAACCGTCTGCGTGTTGCGCTGACCGGCCTGACCATGGCTGAGTACTTCCGTGACGAAGGCCGCGACGTACTGCTGTTCATTGATAACATCTATCGTTACACCCTAGCGGGAACCGAAGTATCTGCACTGTTGGGTCGTATGCCTTCTGCGGTAGGTTACCAGCCAACGCTGGCGGAAGAGATGGGTGTTCTGCAAGAGCGCATCGCCTCTACCAATAAGGGTTCGATCACCTCCATTCAGGCGGTATACGTGCCTGCGGATGATCTGACTGATCCATCGCCTGCTACCACCTTCGCGCATCTGGATGCGACCGTTGTACTCTCTCGCTCAATTGCTGAGCTGGGTATCTATCCTGCGATCGACCCGCTGGATTCCAGCTCACGCCAGCTAGATCCACTGGTGATTGGTCAGGAACACTACGATACCGCACGCGCAGTACAGGGTATTTTGCAGCGCTACAAAGAGCTGAAAGATATCATCGCGATTTTGGGTATGGATGAGCTCTCTGAAGAAGACAGGCAGACCGTTACTCGTGCACGTAAGATCCAGCGTTTTATGTCACAGCCTTTCTTTGTAGCGGAGATCTTTACCGGTGCACCGGGTAAATATGTTTCGTTGAAAGACACCATCTCTGCATTCAAAGGCATTATCGCGGGTGAGTATGATCACCTGCCTGAGCAGGCATTCTACATGGTCGGCGTTATCGAAGAAGCGGTTGAGAAGGCCAAAACTCTTTAAATAAACACGATTGCACAATGGTGGAATAAGTTATGGCAATGACAATACATGTAGACATCGTAAGTGCCGAGAGCGAAATTTTCTCTGGTACTGCCGAAATGGTCTTTGCACCGGGAGTAATGGGTGAGCTGGGGATTCTTCCTCGCCACGCCCCGCTGCTAACGCAGCTTAAGCCTGGTGAAGTGCGCGTTAAAAATGGCGACAGCGAAGAGTCTTTTTATGTCTCTGGCGGCATGTTAGAAATACAACCCCATGTGGTAACGGTGCTTTCTGATACTGCGGTGCGTGCTAAAGATATTGACGAGGCCGCTGCACTGGAAGCGAAACAGAAAGCTGAAGATGCGTTGCAAGATAAAACGTCGGAGTTCGAATATGCGAAAGCACAATCAGAGCTGGCGGAAGCGGTTGCCCAGTTGCAGGCGATCAAAAAACTGAAGAGCCGCGGCCGTTAACCGGGCAGCGCTTCAACAGAGATCGAAACCGATAAAGGCCGTTTAATAGACGGCCTTTGTCGTTATTGCTACATTATTTGTGACCACTCAGTAACTTACCCGGTTAGCTCGACAAAGAGAGATTTAGATGGATTTAAGTGTCGTTATTCTAGCAGCAGGTCAGGGGTCGCGCATGCGCTCTAAACTCCCTAAAGTACTGCATAAACTTGCGCACAAACCGCTGTTGACCCATGTCATCGATGTTGCTGAGAAGCTATCAGCACAAGATATTCATGTGGTTTACGGCCATGGTGGGGAGGTGGTTCGTGATGTGTTATCAGAGCGCAACGTCAGCTGGGTAAAACAGGAAGAGCAGCTCGGCACAGGTCACGCAGTGGCGCAGGCTGTACCACACTTGAGCGATGACCACGTGGTGCTCGTGCTTTATGGGGATGTTCCGCTCACAACAAAAGAGACGTTGCAGCAGTTGCTTGAACAGGTCTCAACAAAAAGCATGGGGTTGTTGACTGCTGTGCTTGAAAACCCACACGGTTATGGTCGTATCGTGCGCAATAGCGATAACGTGGTGCAGTGCATTACTGAAGAGAAAGATGCTACAGATGAAATTCGAAAAATCAGAGAGGTCAACACCGGCATTCTGGCAGCAGAGGGTGGCAAGCTTAAAGAATGGCTGGGTCGACTGAAAAACAATAACGCCCAAGGTGAATATTATCTCACGGATATTATTGCGATGGCTGTTAATGATGGCATGGAAGTAAAAACTTCACATGCAGCGGCCGTCGAAGAGGTTGAAGGGATTAACAACCGCAACCAGTTAGCCAAAATCGAACGCTACTATCAGCGACAACAAGCAGAGCAATTAATGACAGCAGGCGTGACGATGAAAGACCCTGCTCGCTTTGACCTGCGCGGCACAGTTGAAACCGGGATGGATGTCACTATCGACATCAACGTCATTCTCGAAGGCGAGGTTGTGCTCGGGAATGATGTTGAGATTGGTGCAAACTGCCTGCTTCGCAACGTAACACTGGGTGATGGTTGCGTCATTCTCCCCAACAGCATCATAGAGAATGCACAGCTCGGCTGCCAATGTGCAATCGGCCCGTTCGCACGCATACGCCCCGATACAGTATTGGCAGACAGGGTTAAGATTGGTAATTTTGTAGAAGTAAAAAAAGCACATGTGGGTGAAGAGACAAAGATCAACCACCTCAGTTATGTGGGTGACAGCATCATCGGCCGGGATGTCAACATCGGAGCCGGTGCCATCACCTGCAACTATGATGGTGCCAATAAACATATTACGGAGATTGGAGATGGTGCCTTTATCGGCTCCGATAGCCAGTTAGTTGCACCTGTAAAAATAGGCGCAGGGGCGACTATTGGAGCGGGCTCAACCATCACCACCGACACACCGGAAGATACCCTGACGCTGACGCGCAGCAAACAGCGCTCGGTTGACTCATGGGTGCGCCCACAAAAGAAAAAATGACCAGCGGTGGGTTAAAGGTGACATTAGGTATACAAAGAGGTGAGCTATGTGTGGAATAGTTGGCGCAATTGCAGAGCGTGATATTGTACCGATTCTACTGGAGGGATTAAGACGGCTCGAATATCGTGGCTATGATTCTGCCGGTATTGCCGTGCTCAATCGCGATGGCCACATCGGTCGGGTACGCGCACCGGGCAAGATCAATGATTTAGTGGCCGTACTGGAGGGCGACCCGCAAAGCGGTGGCATCGGCATCGGCCACACCCGCTGGGCGACACACGGCAAGCCGACGACCGCCAATGCGCATCCACATGTCTGCCGCAAGGAAGTTGCCGTGGTGCATAACGGAATCATCGAAAACCACGAAGCGCTGCGTCGTACACAGAAAGAAGAAGGCTACGAATTCACCTCAGAAACAGATACTGAAGTGATTGTTCACATGATTCACCAATATATGGAACAAGGCAAGAGCATGCTTGAGGCGGTGTGCGCGTCAACAAAAAAACTTGAAGGTGCCTATGCACTGGGTGTTATCAGCAATCTGGATGATGGCCGCCTCATCACTGCCAGGCTCGGCAGCCCATTAGTCATTGGGATTGGCATTGGCGAGCACTTTATCGCCTCCGATGTGGCTGCGCTACTCCCGGTGACACAGAAATTCATCTTCCTAAAAGATGGCGATGTGGCAGACATTACCAAAGATAAAGTGACCATCTATGATCTGGATGGCAATGTTGTTGAGCGCCCCGTCACCATTAGCCAGCTAACCGCAGACTCGGTGGGTAAGGGTGAATATCGTCACTACATGATGAAAGAGATTCATGAACAGCCCAACGCCATTGCGGAAACCCTTGAAGGGCGCATCAGTAAAAAGCGTGTACTGGAAGAGGCCTTTGGCTTGGGTGCCAGTGAAATATTTGATCAAATCAAAGGTGTCCACATCATCGCCTGTGGCACCAGTTATCACGCAGGTATGATTGCTCGCTACTGGTTTGAGTCACTCGCAGGGGTGCCGTGCAGCGTTGAAGTCGCCAGTGAGTTTCGATATCGCTACCCGGTCGTGCGCAATAATTCATTGATCATCAGCATCTCTCAATCAGGTGAAACCGCAGATACATTAGCGGCGCTGGAAGAGGCAAAGAAGCGCGGCTTTGGCCATTCACTCGCGATCTGTAACGTGCCCGAGAGCTCGTTAGTACGTGAGTCCGATCTATTTTTGATGACGCGCGCCGGCCCCGAAATCGGCGTGGCATCAACCAAAGCCTTTACCACACAGCTAGTCTCACTGATGTTACTGGTGATCGTGTTGGGTCGCCGCCACGCGATGCCCGGCCATGTTGAAGAGGCGTTAGTGAAACAGCTGATTTCACTGCCCGCCAAGGTTGAAGCTGTATTGGGGCTGGATGATAAAATCAAAGCGATTGCCGATCAGTTTGCAGACAAGCACAACGCCCTTTTTCTTGGTCGTGGCACACAATACCCGGTGGCGATGGAAGGGGCACTCAAGCTTAAAGAGATCTCCTATATTCATGCCGAAGCCTACCCCGCCGGTGAATTAAAACATGGCCCGCTGGCACTGGTCGATGCCGACATGCCAGTGATTGCCGTCGCGCCGAATAATGAACTGCTAGAGAAGCTTAAATCAAACCTGCAGGAAGTGAGCGCACGTGGCGGCCAGTTGCTGGTCTTTGCCGATGAGTCGATCCATGTTGAAACTGAAGAAGGGATCGAAGTGGTCGAGCTGGCATCAGTGGATGATGCCATCGCACCGATCGTCTACTCAGTGCCACTGCAACTGCTCTCCTACCACGTTGCCGTATTAAAAGGCACCGATGTAGACCAGCCGCGCAATCTTGCAAAATCAGTCACGGTTGAATAACCCCCGCCATTTAATGTTAGGAAGTTGCGTGATGAAGAAACTCTTGGCCATCGCCATGCTATTGCTGAGTAGTGCCACGAACGCAGACATCCTGAATGACTTAGCGGTCATCACACCGCTAGATGACACTGTGCGGGGCAAAGGGTTACACGGTGAACTGATAGCTGCCGTTGCGGTGGTGCCAAAATATTCAGGCTCAGAGACCTCATCAGCCACAGTGCTGCCGTTAATCAACATCAGCTACAACGACGCGCTCTATTTTAATGTTAGCCGCCTTGGTTACTGGTTACCGTGGCAAGCGCATAATAAAACGGTTCGCTTTGGCTTCTTGGCAGAACAGCAGCGCGGTTTCAAAGCCGGTGATGGCGCGTTATTACGCGGGCTTTCCGAGCGAAAGCCCGCCACCGAAGCGGGTTTTAACATCGCGTGGGACAGCCCTATCGGTTATCTTGATTTCGCCTACCTTAATGATGTTTCCAATACCCATAAAGGTTCGGCGGTAAAAGTGATGTTCTCCACCCGGCTGATCGAGCGAGGCAAGTTGTTTATTAAAGCGAGTGGTGGCTATGAGCGCATGAGTCAGCGCGCAGTGCAGTATTACTACGGCGTCAAAGCGAATGAAGTTACCGCAGTGCGCCCACTTTACGAGGCGAGCGATAGCACCATTCACACCTACTTCGCGCTGGATGCTCGTTACCGCATCAACAAGCAGTGGTCACTCAATGGCCGGCTTAGCAATAACAAACTGGGCCAACAGGTCGAACGCAGCCCGATAGTCGATAAAACAAATGTCACCATCGTCTACCTTGCCGCAGGTTGGCATTTCTAACAAAAGTGGCCACACAATTACACGACGATAAGCAGTGGCAGTGATACAATACCGGCCACGCGCCCGTAGCTCAGCTGGATAGAGCGCCACCCTCCGGAGGTGGAATTAGTACAAACCCCGGTGGGCAATGGTTGTAGGAACAGTCAAAACAGCACTGACATTTTTAGGTGGATGTTAGTGGGGAATGACCCATAACACCTTGATTTATAAGCGCCCGTAGCTCAGCTGGATAGAGCGCACCCCTCCGGAGGGTGAGGTCAGAGGTTCGAATCCTCTCGGGCGCGCCATCCTCTTCTCAGCCCCATCGGGGCAAAATCGGGACACTACTAAAAAATCTCCTTTTCGGGGTTGCCTGCGTAACAGGCTTTCTCACTGCTTAGGGTATGTTTTTGCTATGCGCGCGCCACGCATTTACTTGTTTGGCAACAGAGGAAAAAAGCATGGCAACCATTTCAAAAACACCTGATGGCACCTATCGCGTCAAGATTCGTAAACAGGGTTATCCCACGGTCTCAAGAAATTTCAATAAGAAAACATTGGCCCAACGCTGGGCACTACAGGTAGAAGCTGAAATGGTCAGAGGTCTCTTCATCTCAACCACGGAAGCAGAAACCACCACCATGATGGTGCT
The DNA here is from genome assembly GCA_026982145.1 of Gammaproteobacteria bacterium. GTDB lineage: Bacteria > Pseudomonadota > Gammaproteobacteria > SZUA-140 > SZUA-140 > SZUA-76. Next base: position 6,206 of record JALSHQ010000398.1, read on the forward strand.
GTTTGATCGCTATTGTGACGAGGTTGCACCAACGAAAAAATCCTGCGAAGACATCTTATATCGTATCAAGCAGCTAAAAAGGCATTTTGGCCACTTAACCCTGGCAGGGCTGACTTCGCTGCTCATAAAAAAATATCGGGATGATCGCCTCAACACCGTAAAGCCTGAAACCGTTCGTAAAGATCTGGGAGTCTTGAGGCGGGTATTGGTTTTTGCACAAAAAGAGCTGGAGATCCATCTTCCCAAGGGTGACCCAATGCGCCTGGTGGTACTGCCCCCAAAGGCAAAAGGGCGCGAACGTCGCCTCTTACCCGGTGAAGAACAGCGGTTGATGAGTGTAGCGAAAGATTACGGTGGATATATCCCACACCTCATCCGCTTCGCACTCGAAACAGGCGCGAGGCGCGGCGAAATGATCGCGCTACGCTGGGAAGATGTGAGTTTTAAAAAATGTATCGCAACGCTACATGACACCAAAAATAGCGAAAAACGGGAGGTACCATTGTCATCAGCTGCCGCTGATGTGTTGCAAAAATTACCCCGTCACATCACCGGTAGGGTGTTTCCATTACGTGCTGATTCCGTGACTCAGGCGTTTACCCGCATCATCAGGAAAACCGGGATAAAAAACCTGCGCTTCCACGATCTGCGTCATGAAGCTACCACCCGGCTATTTGAGCGAGGGCTTTCGCTAATGGAGGTTTCATCCATCACCGGACATAAAGATCTTGCGATGTTGAAACGCTATACCCATCTTAAAGCGGAGGATCTGGCGAAAAAACTGGGCTGATAAACAGAATGAGGAAGAGCCTTGGTGGATACTCGCCAAGGCTCCTTCTTTATGGTTACAACTTCAGATATGTCGTTGACCTGAGAGAGCGAAGCGCCTTTTTTATCGTTTTTCCGTAATTTCTTAGCCGACAAAAATGCTCTTCTGTCATCATGGCGAGTTCCACCTCGTATTCATGCGCCGCACGGCGAAATGATCGGCGGGTGTAACCACACTTGTTCATGCGCAAATTTTCCCGAAAAATCGTCCCTGAGGGTAGTGGCCGCCGATAGCAAAACCGAAAGGTGTTGGTGCCCCCCTCTTGCCTGACATACGCATTGATATAGCCATAGGTCTCTCCGAGGTCGTCAAAAGAATTCTTCCCTTCGTGATAGTCATCGCAACGCAATTTCCCCTCCAGATAAATTTGTGCATAGAGTAATTGCAACAGTTTATAAATGTGATGAACTGTCCGAGCATTTGCATTGACGACATGGTCGACATTTACATGTGCTCTTTCCGGCGGCTCTCCATCCGCCAGCGCTATAACCGTATTTATATCAAATAGATCATCCATCGCTACACTCCTCCCTTAGTGTTGAGCGGCAAGGAGGTTTCTGTTCTAAATTTTGCGATCCATTCATCGACCTCATCACGCTTGAATAGTCGTTTGCGACCGACTTTATAACTCGCAGGCATAGGTCGCCCATCACTAAGTCTGTTTTGGAGGGGGCGCTTACTGATGAGGATAATGTTCTGTCGATAATATATAGCTAGAGATTGGCGTGGTGCAGCGCTGGTCATGCGCTACGGGCGCAACAACCCCAACCCCTCCACCGGATCAACTCCCAGCGCCTCGCAGTAGAGGGTGTATTCGAACACATCGAGCCTGCGTTCCATGATCTCTACTTTCTGCACAAAGGAGTG
>JALSHQ010000399.1 GCA_026982145.1 Gammaproteobacteria bacterium
GACAGCGCGGTAAGAGCGACGCTTTCTAAAATCATCCCCGGCGAGTCACCAGACTTAGTTAAAGAGACCCCTTATAAAGGCTTTTATGAAGTGGTTTACGGCTCTGATATTTTCTACCTTTCAGAAAATGGCCGTTACCTGTTTCAGGGAGACATGGTTGACCTACTAACGCAGGACAATCTTACCGAAGCACGGCGCACCCAAGGCCGCCATAAACTCATGGATACGGTTGCGCTTGATACACGCATTAGCTTTAAACCTAAAGGCGGAGTGCCCCGCCATGTGGTGGATGTTTTCACCGATGTTGACTGCTTTTATTGCCAAAAACTGCATGATGAAATGGAAAGTTATCTTCAAGAAGGGATAGAGATCCGCTACCTTGCTTTTCCACGTGCCGGTGTGGGCAGCCACTCGTACGAGAAAATTGTTTCCGTCTGGTGCGCCAAAGATCAGAAGGCAGAGATGACACTCGCAAAAAATAAGCAGCAGCCCAAAAAACGTGAATGTGATAACCCGGTAAAAGCGCACATGGCATTGGGGCGAAAGGTGGGGGTGACGGGAACCCCCGCACTTGTTTTTACTGATGGCACGTTAATGCCTGGCTACCTTCCGGCAAGTCAGCTTAGAAAAATGCTTGATGAAGCGGCGGCGAAATAATGGTTGATGGCAGTGGCTCAATATTAAAAAACATTCACGTTTTAACCGCGATCGTTAGCTTTACGCTCTTTTTTATCCGCGGCATGTGGGTGATGAAAGGCTCCGTGATGATGCAGCAGAAGTGGGTTAAAATTGTCCCGCACATTAATGACACCGTGCTACTGGGAACGGCCATCGCACTCACCATCTCGATTGGGCAATACCCTTTTGTAGACGCTTGGCTCACCGTAAAGCTTCTCGCGCTCGTGGCTTATATCTGCTTGGGCATCGAGGCACTTCGTCTTGCTAAAAGCGATATCGGTCGTGCGGCAGCATGGCTTGCGGCGCTGGTCGTATTTCTTTTTATAGTCTCAGTGGCACTTACAAAAGAACCGTTTGGTTTCTTATTATTCCTTAAGTGAACAAACTCATGGGCACTACCCATGGGTTGTTGAGGTTGCCAGCTCAGTAGTCAGCGCAGTTGCCGGGCTATTCTCAGTTTGTCCAAGAAATATATTGCGATAGCTGACGAAGACAAATACGGGCAGCAGTGGGAACAGTATAAAGGCGAGTATGTTGGCTGCAGCCATCGTCCCCAGTAGTAAAATAGCCCACAAAACAAGCGCAGTACACATCGGCTGGAAATTGATGATGATGGCGCGATGGCTCAGCGCTTTAGCTTCCGCATAAGGGAGTTCATGAAAGAGCATCAGTGGGATACAGAAAAGTGTCCGCAGTAAAAACATCGCTAGCAGCATAAAGTAGAGCATGGTGGCCAGCAATTTCAACATAAAAAATAGCGGCGCCTCTTGTTCAAACAGGATGCGATCGACAACGCTGATGGCGGCGCTTAGCAAATCCCGATCAACGTTCATTGAGAGGCTGACCAACCAAAAACCTGATCCCACCAGAAACGCCATGATGGTCATCTTTAGAAAAGATTTCTGCTCCGGTAGTAGTGCCTGCGCCCGTTCACTGAGCGTGATTTTTCGTGAGTGGTCGGATGCAAAGGCGAGCAGCAGCAGGTCGCTGAAAAAAAAGTGCAGGACGAAGGCCACGAAAAGCAGAAACAGCGGTAGCAGTAGCAGCGGTGGGAGTTGCTCAGCAAGGGTTGCAGAGGCACGAATAGTGAAAAAGAGGATGATAAAAAAGGTGGCGACTGAGGTGAGGAAAAGTGGTGCGCGGCGGGTGATCAGAGAAAATGACTCTTTAAACCATAGTGGGATCTCTTTGATACCGACTCTTTGGGGTTCTAGTGTCTTCATGGCCGCACCGCCTTCTGCTCTGTTTTAAATAAAAAACTGATTAGTAGTCTCTGACACAAGCTTGAGAAAAGTAGTATAGGTTTTGTGGTTTTTCGGGTCAACAGAGAGCGAAATTTAATCACGAGTGGCTGCCTGCCGGTGGCGTCACTGTTATGCAGTATGCGCTAACCAAGCATATTCAACGCTGTTCTAGATTGTCTTGAAATTCGTGGCTGAAGTGGCTCAGTGCACTTTTCAATACGGTGACGGCGCCATCGATGAGGTGGCAGCGGCCACTGCCGGGCAGCATTTCGCTAAGGCTGCTCAGCAGCTTAAAATCATCAATAGTGCCGCAGCCGGAGGCGATCATTTTTGTTAGCCGTGCCATCTCTCGCGTGCCACTGGTGCAAGGTGGGCACTGCCCACATGAAGCGTTGGCGAAAAAATCGAGGTATTTTGCAACGTGAGGGGTGATGGGGTTGCCTTCAGCCACCACAATCATTGCCCCTGTACCCAGTGCTGCGTGGTGTTGTTTCAAGGTATCAAAATCGAGCGCGATATCTAACTCATCGCGGGTTAAAATTGAGTTGGAGGGGCCGCCAGTAAACACGGCTTTGAGCTGGCGTTCGTCAGTAATGCCGCCGGCGTGTTGAAATATAAGTGATTGCAGCGGGGTGCCCATCGGCAGTTCATACGCGCCGGCAGCGGCAACATCACCACTGACGCAGTAGATTTTAGTGCCACTGCATGTGCCGTTACCCAACCCCTGAAACCACGCCGCACCTTGGTGAATAATATGCGGGACATTAGCCAAGGTTTCAATGTTATTGACGAGCGTGGGTCTGCCGTGGAGGCCGCTAACGGCAGGGTAGGGGGGCTTGCCGCGAGGGAAGGGGAAGTGCCCTTCGACCGCCTCAATCGCCGCACTCTCTTCTCCAGCAATATAATGGCCGGGCGAGGCCGTGACCTCCAGTGTGAGCTCAGTGCCGAGTTGTTGGGAGAGCTGCTGGAGATAGTCACACTGCTGCCACTGTGCCACCGCGGCTGCAACTGTTTCAGTGGCACGTTTCAGATGAGGGTTAATATAAAACACAATGTGGTTGATGGCGGTGGCGAGCGCTGCAATTAACGCCCCTTCGATCACTTGATGTGGTGACTCTTCAAGCAGGAGCCTATCTTTAAAGGTGCCCGGTTCATCTTCATTTCCGTTGCAGATTAAATATCGATGACCGCCCGCGGGTTGTGCCGCGACCATTGCCCATTTGCGGTAGGTGGGGAAGCCGCTGCCGCCTAGCCCCCGCAGCCCCGCCGCTTTGATGGTGGGGATGAGCGCGGCAGGGTCGCGCAGTGCCGCTTCTAGCCCTTTGCCACCATTGCCTCGCAACCACTCATCAAGTGAACCGCAGCGGTTGGCCGGGTGACGCAATAAGGTGTTGAGGGGTGGGGTAGGCATCACGCTAACTTGCGGCTAAAGCGGGCGTAGTGGGGAAAGAGCAGTGGCCCAGTGATTGCGTTCGTAATGTGGCTACTTTTGATCGCTTGATGGAAGCTTTGCAAGTGATTCAGTGTGAGCGGGTGGTGTGCTGGGCGAGGGCGCGCCGCCGCTGCGATGCCAGCGCGTCGGCCGAAGCTGATGATCTCCAACAGTGCATTGCCCATGATACGGTTTTTACCGTGAATTCCCCCGCTCACTTCACCCGCACAGTAGAGTCCGGACACGGTGGTTTCAGTGGCAGTGTTGATGACGACACCGCCATTTTGATAATGAAGTGTGGGGCAGATCAGTAACGGTGAGCGGTCAGGGTCGATTCCCGCTTTTTCGCACAGGGCGATAAATTTGGGGAACTGCGCCGCCAGCATCCCCGCGTGCTGCTGTGCCAGTACTGGCGTGTCGAGCCACACCCCTTGTCGGCCACTGGCTAGCCGAATGCCTCGCCCTTCACGGCACTCTCGGATGATGGCGGCAGAGACCACATCTCGCGGGGCGAGTTCGTCGATAAAACGCTCCCCAGCGCTATTGACCAGCTGCGCACCGCCCCCCCGAATTCCCTCGGTGATCAACGTGCCCGCTAGAGTGTGTGGCCATGCAAGCCCGGTGGGATGGTATTGAAATGAATCGAGCCCCTGAAGCTTTGCCCCCAGTCGATAGGCGAGTACCAAGCCGTCACCAGTCGCGCCAACGTGGTTGGAGGTGGGAAAGCCGTTGAGGTGCATTCGCCCCAGCCCACCACTGGCAAGAATGACCGCATTGGCTCTGATGGCGATGTGGCGCTCAGTTTCGATGGCATAGAGCAGCGCACCGCTGCAGTGGCCATCACTATTGGAGAGCAGTTCAACCGCTGGGCTATAGTCGCAGCTTTTAATGCGGGGGTGTTGAAAGACCGCTTCGCGCAGCACGCGCATCATCTCAAGGCCGGTGTAATCCCGGTAGTGAAGCACACGGTCAGCGGAGGTGCCGCCAGCGCGGCGGGTGGCAAGATCCCCCTGTTGATTGCGGTCAAACTGCATCCCCTGTTGCATCAACCACTGGATCACTTCCGGGCCATCTTGCACCATCTGCGCCACTAATTGCCTGTTTCCACAGTCGTGGCCTGCACGTAGGGTCTCCTCAAAGTGAGCCTGCGGAGTGTCGCCCGGTTCAACCGATGCCTGAATGCCCCCTTCGGCCATGATGGTGTTGCTATCGCCCATCCGCAGCTTGGTGGCGATTAAAACATTCGCACCATGCTCAGCTGCGAGCAGTGCAGCGGCGCAGCCTGCACCGCCTGCGCCGATCACCAATACATCGGTTTCGAGCTGATCAGCGTTGCTGAGCATTGCCGCGTTGGTGGGGGATTCCGATTGCAGCAACTCGGCGAGCTGTGGGTGGCAGGGGGTGTTACGGTTGATGCCCACTTTGAGCGGCACCCGGCTGTTACTGGCGTAATCTGGGTGAAAGTCGTGCAGCAGTTTGGTATGTGTGTCGCTTGAGGGGCGTAGGGGGCGGTTGAGATCGATGCGATATGCACGTCGCGCCTGCTCAAGTGGAGTGCCGTTATCCATGTTGTTTAATATTTTATTTTCAACTCACCACGTTGCAGCGTTTGCAATCGGGTGGCTAAGTTACCGGGCAGCGGCTGGTGAGCGGCCGTGGTGCGGCGGGCAAAGAGCGCCACATAATTGGGGGCGATATTTTCGGGGCAGCTGGTGGTGCAGAGGTCACACATGACGCAGTTGATAAAGAGTTCGCCCGCTGCGCTGAGTGCCCCCTCATTGGCTAGTGTCACCCCCTTTTCAACATCAATCCCCTTCGGGCAGGCGACTGTGCAGCCGTGGCAGTGGCGGCAGTGCGCCACTTCGGGGAAATGTTCGCGCAATTGTTGCAGCGGTGGGATCGATGACTGAAGCGAATAGCAACGCGCTTGTGCGCTAGGTGCCAATCGTTCAAGGTGTTGCGGGAAGAGCACCTGCATGCCTGGTTTAACCTCACTCTGGCACGCGAGTGCCATCTCGACCGTAGCTTGGCCGCGCTGTTTTACCATGATGCGACATGAGCCACAGACCCCCTCTAGGCAGCTGGCTCGCTTAAATGCAGGGTGCCCCGCTTTCCAGAGTGCCTGTATCAATGAGTGGCTGGGTAGAACAGAAAGCCGGGTGCCGTTGACAGTGATCTCGATGTCGCGCTTGGTGGTTGCAGTATTGCTCATCAGACAGCAGGCTATTGGAGAAAAAGAGTAGTATATCAGCTCTTGCTGTGTGGGTGATGTCGCCTCACTCTGCTTTCGCTTTGAGGTAGTTGTTGGGGATTAAAACGGTTCTTTGGGGTGTTTTATCTTGGCTGCAATCGGGGTAGTCGAGGGTGAAGTGCAGCCCGCGGCTCTCTTTGCGCAAGATGGCTGAGCGGATGATCAGATCCGAGACGAGTGTGAGGTTGCGCAGCTCGATCAGATCACTGGTGACGCGGAAGTTGCTGTAGTAGTCAGAGATCTCATGTTGCAGCAGGTCAACCCTGTTTTTGGCGCGCTGCAGGCGTTTGTCGCTGCGCACAATGCCCACGTAATCCCACATAAAACGGCGCAGCTCCTGCCAGTTATGGGTGACGACAACCTCTTCGTCAGAGTCAGTCACACGGCTCTCATCCCACTCCGGGAGTGGCTGAGTGGTGCCGGGTTCGCTGAGCATTGCCAAAATATGGCGGCTGGCTGATTCAGCAAACACTAAGCACTCGAGCAGCGAATTACTCGCCATGCGGTTGGCACCATGCATGCCGGTATAGGCCGCTTCGCCCACGGCATAAAGCCCTTCAATGTCGGCACGGCCGTGAATATTACTCATGATCCCGCCACAAATATAGTGCGCTGCGGGCACCACAGGAATCGGCTGGCGCGTAATGTCGTAGCCATATTCGAGGCAACGGGTATAGATGGTAGGGAAGTGATCTTTGATAAACGCCGCCGGTTTATGGCTGATATCAAGATGCACATACTCCACCCCTGAACGTTTCATGGTGTGATCAATGGCGCGTGCAACGATATCGCGGGGTGCTAGTTCTGCGCGTTCATCAAACTGCTCCATGAAGTTGCTGCCACTAGGCAGGCTCAGTTTTGCCCCTTCGCCACGTAGCGCTTCGGTGACCAGAAACGATTTCGCTTTCGGGTGAAAAAGGCAGGTGGGATGAAATTGGATAAACTCCATATTGGCAATGCGGCAACCTGCACGCCACGCCATTGCGATACCATCACCTGAGGCGACGTCCGGGTTACTGGTGTAGAGATAGGCTTTGCCTGCACCGCCGGTGGCGAGTACCACGGCACGGGCTGAAAATGCGATCACTTCATCGTTGTCACGATCTAAGATGTAAGCCCCTAGGCAGTGGTTATTGCGCCAGCCCAGTTTGCTGCCGGTGATCAGGTCAATGGCGATGTGGCGCTCGAAGATCTCAATATTAGGGTGTTCACGCGCCTGTTGTGCCAGCGTCATCTCCATCTCTCGCCCGGTGGCATCTGCGGCGTGAATCACACGCCGGTGGCTGTGGCCGCCCTCTTTGGTGAGATGGTAATCTGTATTCTCCTGTTCACTCTCAGCTTTAGTGAAGCTCACGCCGCGGTCAATCAGCCATTGAATACTTTGAGGGCCATGTTCAACCACATGGCGAACCACCTCTTCATCGCAGAGGCCTGCACCCGCATTGAGGGTATCGGTGGTGTGAGATTCAAGCGAGTCACTCTTATCAAGTACCGCTGAGATCCCACCCTGTGCGTAGAGCGTGGCACTTTCAGTGAGCGCCTCTTTGGCGATCAGCGCGACGCTTGCGCTCTCAGCTAGGGTGAGCGCCATCGTGATGCCAGCGGCACCACTGCCGATAATCAGAACATCGTGTTGTTGGGTTCTGGTGATGCTCACGCTGTCGCTCACTGGGTTGGTTTTGGAGATAGTATGGCAAGGCCAGCACCCAGCGACTACCTCTTACGAGCGACCCATTATAGGGGGTTCAGTCTGCCTTTGTCGCGTCATCAATATTTGAACCTTTAAGGCAGAAAATCAGGCACAAAAAAGCCCAGCAAGGTGGGGGCGCTTGCTGGGCTAACGAGGAAAAACGACTTAAATAGTGTTGCCTTATTTCCCTAAAACATCATTGCGAGTGCTCTCAGCAATGGCTGCCGCTTCTGCAATCAGCTCTGCGGGTACATTGAGCTCGGTGAGGGTCGCACCAAGATTTTCCATGACGGCATCGAAGTGGCTGTCGTTGAGGCCTGCCTTAACCAAGTGGGCGTGGCCTTTACGCATATCTTCGCCAGAATAATTATTGGGGCCGCCAAATGCCATGGTGAGAAACGCTTTCTGTTTGGCTGCTTGGTTGTCCATATCAACATTCTCAAAAAACTTGTTGATGCGCTTATCAGCCAGTACTTTACGGTAAAAGATATCAACTGCAGCATTCACCGCACCTTCACCGCCAATGCGCT
>JALSHQ010000400.1 GCA_026982145.1 Gammaproteobacteria bacterium
AATAGACCACAATCCACTAGGATTCGAGTTGAACCACTCTCCAGTAAATACTTGGAGCCGGTCACCGTCTCTGTGCCACCGAGAAAAGTTATTTTCATGGTTCACCTCCTGATATCTGCTAGCCACGCTTCATATAGAATAACACCTAATGGCTATCGTTAAACCAATGGGTGCTCGTTTATATATTGAGATATCTGTAATATAGATGAGAGGTTATTTGACACGACTTATGAACATTATCAAATGGGCTAAACGCCAGCGTGTTCGTCACACACTCAAGCACCACCCCATCCCTTTTCTTTTATGGAAAAAGGCACTGCGTAGAGCAGCGCTACTGCATGAACTAAGTTCAGTAGAAAAGGCTCGTTTACGCAAACTGGCCACACTTTTTCTGCATCACAAAACTATCACCGGTGCACGAGCCTTTGAACTCAGCGATGAGATGGTGATTGTGATCGCAGCCCAAGCCGCGCTGCCTATTTTGAACCTTGGGCTAAACTATTACAGCAACTGGATTGAAGTCATCGTTTATCCGGGGGCTTTCCGCGTCAGTCATGAAAGCATCGATTCCAACGGGGTAAGTTCAAATGAAACTAATATTTTGAGTGGTGAAGCTTGGCTGCGAGGCCCGGTGATTCTCTCTTGGGAAGATGTTGAACATGACCTTCACGCGCCCCACCTAGAGCATAATGTTGTGATACACGAATTTGCGCATAAACTCGACATGCTGGATGGCAGCGCCGATGGCCTCCCCCCGCTTCACCCTCACATGGAGATTGAGCAGTGGGCAGAAGCGCTGAGTACCGCATACGAAATTTTACAACAGCAAGTCGCCCACCACCAACGCACACGCATTAATGCTTACGCAGCCACAACGCCTGCTGAATTTTTTGCTGTCGTCAGCGAATATTTTTTTGCGGCACCCGTTATTCTTAATCGTTATTGCCCACAGGTGTATCAACAATTGGTAAAATTTTATCGCCAAAACCCGCTTGCTCGCCGAAAATAATGAGCCTAGCTAGCAGACCGCCCCCGGCCGCTATACGGGCGCATCAGAAGTCGAGGCATTAACCTTAATACTTGCGGTTAACTCCCATTTCCAGTCACGAATCTCCGCCATATCTTGCCCATACTGCATGATATAGGCTTTATGTTTGATTAATTTATCGCGCATTTTCTGTTTTAGATACACTACATTTAACCCCAGTGATGGCACGCGATCAATCACATCCATCACAAGATGAAAGCGATCCATGTCATTCAATACCACCATATCAAACGGCGTCGTGGTGGTGCCTTCCTCTTTGTAACCACGGACATGAAGATGGTGATGGCACATACGACGATAGGTCAAACGGTGAATCAACCAAGGATAACCGTGATAAGCGAATATCACCGGTACCTTGGCAGGAAACAGGGCATCAAAATCCTTGTCTGGCAAACCGTGTGGATGTTCGCTCTGCGGTTGCAGTGTCATCAAATCTACCACATTAACCACCCTTACTTTCAACTCAGGCAGATGTTGTCGCAACAGATCCACCGCCGCCAAGACCTCCAGTGTCGGCACATCACCCGCACAAGCCATCACCACATCCGGAACGCCACCTTTGTCACTGCTGGCCCACTCCCAAGTACCGATACCTGCACTGCAATGTTTAATTGCAGCACCCATATCGAGCCACTGCAATTGCGGTTGTTTACCGGCAACAATCACATTGATGAGATTTTTTGAACGCAAGCAAGCGTCAGTCACACACAGCAGAGTGTTGGCATCGGGCGGCAGATAGACGCGAATGATGTCAGCCTTTTTATTGACCACGTGATCGATAAAACCAGGGTCCTGATGGGAAAAACCGTTGTGATCCTGCCGCCAGACGTGTGAGGTCAGCAGATAGTTCAGCGAAGCGATGGGGCGTCGCCAAGGGATCTCTTTGCTGGTGATTTTGAGCCACTTGGCGTGTTGGTTAAACATCGAGTCGATGATGTGAATAAAGGCTTCATAACAAGAGAAAAAACCGTGGCGGCCGGTGAGCAGATAACCCTCTAACCACCCTTGACAGGTGTGTTCACTAAGGATTTCCATCACCCGACCATCGCTGGCAAGGTGATCATCTTCCGGTAAAGTCTCTGCCTGCCACGCCCGATTGGTCACTTCAAACAAAGCACCGAGTCGGTTGGATGCCGTTTCATCCGGACCGAAGACACGGAAGTTTTTTGCCTTATCGTTGAGTCTCATCACATCACGCAGCAAGTCACCAATTAATCGCGTAGCCTCACCGAAGCTCTGGCCGGGCTGTTGAACGGTTAAGGCGTATTTTTTAAAGTCAGGCATCATCAAGTCTTTGAGAAGCTGCCCGCCATTAGCTTGCGGGATAGCGCCCATGCGCTTTTCGCCCTTTGGAGCCAGCGCTGTAAGTTCTTCGCGTAGCGCGCCATTTTCGTCAAACAGTTCTTCCGGTTTGTAACTTTTCATCCACAGTTCAAGTAGCTCAAGATGACCCGGGTCATTAGCCAGATTGCCAAATGGCACTTGATGAGAGCGCCAGTAGCCTTCAGCCTTTTTACCATCGACCTCCTTTGGCCCCGTCCAGCCTTTTGGAGAGCGTAAAATAATCATCGGCCAGCGAGGTCTGGTTTTATTGCCATCCACCCGTGCGGTTTTCTGAATCGTTTTGATCTCGGCGATCACCGTATCTAGGGTTTTCGCCATCTTTTGATGCATCAAATCGGGGTCGGAGCCTTCAACAAAATAGGGGCGGTAGCCGTAGCCAATAAACAATTTTTCTAATTCATCATGGCTGATGCGCGCCAGCACTGTGGGATTGGCGATTTTGTAACCGTTAAGATGTAAAATAGGCAGCACCGCACCGTCGGTGGCGGGGTTAAGAAATTTATTGGAGTGCCAAGCGGTGGCCAATGGCCCTGTCTCTGCTTCACCATCGCCGACGACACAGGCGGCAATCAAATCAGGGTTGTCAAACACCGCGCCATAGGCATGAGAGAGCACATACCCCAGCTCACCGCCCTCGTGAATCGATCCCGGCGTTTCGGGGGCCACATGACTGGGAATACCCCCGGGAAAGGAAAATTGTTTGAAGAGTTTTTTTATGCCCGCAGCGTCCTGACTGATGTTAGGGTAAAACTCGCTATAGGTGCCTTCAAGGTAGGTGTTGGCGACCAACCCGGGGCCGCCGTGGCCTGGCCCGGCAAGATAGATAACGTTTAATTCATCACGCTTGATCACACGGTTCAGGTGAGCGTAGATAAAATTTAACCCCGGCGTCGTGCCCCAATGGCCAAGCAATCTTGGTTTAACATGCTTCAATGTCAAAGGCTCTTTCAATAGAGGATTATCCAGAAGATAGATCTGCCCCACTGAGAGATAGTTAGCCGCTCGCCAATAGGCGTTGATGTGCTGTTGATCTTCTGGCGAAAGGGGCGGGTTTTCAGTGCTCATATCTATCTCCTTTTTAACGGGCTGACTAAAGCCTCGATCTCCGTAACCTCTGTTTTTTGGCGAGGCTTTAACTGCGCTGTTTTTTAAAATTTCCAAAATTCCGCACCCAATATTTTTCCAGTTCAACTAAAAATAGTACCGAAGAAGTAGTTAAAATAATCGCCAACCACGCTTTAAAACCGATCGCTTCGGTGCCAAACAGCAACTGAAAAGGTGTAAAATAGGTAAAGCCAAGCTGTAAAAAAACAAGCACAGCAATGGCGATCAACACATGGCGGTTCCCCAGCAACCCTTCTCGATTAAATATTGAAGCGGTGATGTAACGAGCATTAAAGAGATAAAAGATCTCAAACATCACCAGTGTGTTTACCGCAATTGTTCGCGCATATTCAATCGTCACACCTTGCGCCATGTTCCAAACAAAAAGGAAAAAAGTTCCCGCCATCAAAATAATGGAGACGAACAGTACACGCCATAAAAGGTGAGGCGTGAGTATCGGCTTACGGGCATCGCGGGGCGGTCGGTGCATAACATCTGGCTCGGGTGGCTCAAACGCCAGTGACAATGCCAGCGTCACCGCCGTCACCATATTCACCCAGAGTATTTGTACCGGTGTGAGTGGCAACTGTTGAAACCCCAGAATAATCGCCGCGAGGATAATCAGCGCCTGACCACCGTTGGTTGGCAAAATAAAAATGATCGATTTTTTCAGGTTGTCATAGACGGCACGACCCTCTTCTACTGCATGGGTGATGGAAGCAAAGTTATCATCTACCAATACCATTTCTGCGGCCTCTTTGGCGACCTCTGTGCCGGTATGCCCCATGGCGGTACCCACATCGGCACGCTTCAATGCTGGCGCGTCGTTAACCCCATCACCCGTCATCGCCACAATCAAGCCTTGCTCCTGCAGCAGGCTAACAAGTCGTAGCTTATGTTCGGGATTGACCCGTGCATAGACATCAACCTCTGCCACCTGTTGGCGTAGTTCAGCCTCACTCATCTGGTCGATGGCCGCGCCGGTAAGTACTTTTTTATGATTAATGAGGTTAATCTGGCGCGCGATAGCTAAAGCTGTTGTGCCGTGATCGCCGGTAATCATCTTGACTCTAATCCCTGCCTTGCCGCAGGTTCTCACCGCATCAATCGCCTCTTCGCGTGGTGGGTCGATCAAGCCAAATAAGCCCAACATCACCAGCTTACTTTCAACATCGCTAAATTTCAGCTCCACCTGCTCACAGGGGGCGGGTTTAACCGCGATCGCCAACAAGCGCTGGCCTTGTTGGGCCAGTGCTTCAATGCGCGCAGACCAATAATCACGATCCAATGGCTGATCACCATCGATCGTTCTTTGTTGGTCGCACATTTCTAGCAGTCGTTCAGGTGCTCCTTTGATAAAAATGAAAGCCTCGCCGAGGTGACTATGGTGCAGGGTTGCCATAAAGCGATGTTCTGATTCAAAAGGGATCAGATCAGTACGCGGGTACTGTTTATTCTGCTCTTCAATATCAAGCCCTGCTTTTAAGCTGGCGACCAACAAAGCGCCCTCCATCGGGTCGCCATGAACAAGCCACTCACCGTCGAGCTGTTCCAGTGAGGCGTCATTGCAAAGCAGTGCTGCTTTTGCTACCTCTAAAAGCAACGGCCGCTCAGGTTCGGGAATCTCACCGTTGTTCAATAATATAGTGCCGTGAGGGTCGTAACCCGTGCCTTGAGAATCAAACTGATGTGCACTGGTGATTAGGCTGCGAACCGTCATCTCATTGCGGGTTAGCGTGCCGGTTTTATCTGTACAGATCACGTTGACGGCACCCAAAGTCTCAACCGCTGGCAGACGACGAATAATCGCTTTACGCCGCGCCATGCGTTGTACGCCGATAGCCAAGGTAATCGTCATGATGGCGGGCAACCCTTCTGGAATCGCCGCAACGGCTAGACTAACCGCCGCCAGAAACATCTCGGCAGCAAGATAATCACGCAGCAAGACACCAAAGGCAAAAGTGATAGCCGCAATAATGATGATGGCCGCTGTCAACCCGCGGCCGAACTGTGCCATCTGGCGTAACAGCGGTGTAGTGACGGAATCAACACCTGATACCAGTTTGTTAATGCGACCAATCTCGGTCTCTTCACCAATGGCGATGACGACGCCGCGCCCTTGGCCATGGGTCACCAGCGTGCTGGAAAATGCCATGCAGAGACGGTCGCCGATAACGCTCTCTAAGGCAACAGGGTCGGTGCCCTTCTCCACCGCCATCGATTCTCCGGTCAATGCCGACTCCTGAATCTGCAGGCCTTTACTTTGAAATAGACGTAGATCTGCGGGCACTTTATCACCCGATTGCAGCAACACAATATCACCCGGCACGAGTGATTCCGCCGGAATCATGAGCTGGCGGCCATCACGTATCACCATCGCATTGGCAGAGAGCATTTTACGTATAGCACGCAGCGCATGTTCTGCTTTACCTTCCTGCACCACACCGATCAAAGCGTTAACCAACACTACGCCAAAAATCACACTGGCATCGACCCAATGGCCGAGCGTTGCGGTGACGATGCCAGCCACCATCAAGACATAGATTAATACATTGTGAAATTGAGATAGAAAACGTAACAAGAGGCTACGTGTTTTTGTTTCAGGAAGTTGGTTAGCGCCGTAGTGATCAAACCGCTCATCAACCATTTTTTTTGTGAGCCCGCTATCACTTACTGCCAAAGCTTTAAAGGCACTTATGATCTCTTCTGCATGCCATGCTGGAAAAGATTGCTGCTTATCGGCTCGCAATGTTGAGTATTCATGTGTAGATGGCTTCATCTCACCCCCCATCAGGTATTGCAAATAATACAACTAGCAGCAGTAAAATAGCCATTAAGGAAAAGCCAATACTTTGAAAAAAGTGGCTGCGTCCACGTGCCGCTAGCAGTGCTACAAAACATTGCAACAGGTAATAAAGTGCGAAGGCACGCGATGCAATGGTGATGATTTCAAAGATACTGGCCGACCAAACCAATACAATCGCCACCCCTGCCACCAAAAGATAGCCGTGTTCGGGCGTTAAGCGGCGACGGCTAAATTCAGAAAGCAACCCACCGGAACCGGCTGTATCTGCCACGGCTGCACTAAACTGGCTCATCACCGCCGCCACAATCAACATTGCTGGCAAGACCACGGCCACCATTGCTGAGAGCTCTATGATCGCAGTTTCATCACGCGAGTCATGAAAATCACCCAGCAGCGGTAACGACAAGCCAATAAATAGTAAGTAGATCACTGCCGAAATTATCTGCGCGTAACGCATGGTGCGAATGCGCATCTCGGCGTCATATTTTGCGCCTAAATAACGCGACGTTTCGAAGCCTTGAATGATCAATAAGATCCCAGCCAGCAACTGCAGTGAATAGACCCAGTCATCCACCGACCTAGAGCCGATGTCGCGCTCAGCCTGCACCAACCAGTTAATATCAAACCAGGCAAAGCCCACCAGCAACGACGCAATGATCGCCAGTTTGATATTAACGGCAACCTTTTCCATGCTCTCCAGTCCGCCCAGACCCCGCCATTTTCCGATGAGTGCGATAAGCAGTAGTATCGCGGTAGTAATGCTATTGGCCAAAAACTCACTCTCTATCTCCAGAGCACGCAGCAAGAATGAAGCGAGCAGGCGCAGATAGAATGCAACAGAGATCACATAGGCAATGCTCAACACCAACCCTGAAAATCGCTCAATGGAAAACATTAACTTAACTGCGTGATTTGAACACGTGGATACCGTATCCAGCAGTGGCTCCGCATAGCGGATGTTATAACGAATGACCCCGCCAATGCCGTAGGCAATCAACACAATGCCTGCTATCGCCACTAGCGCCCAACTGCTGACCGCATGCGCCAGCAGTGGTGCTGCGACTAAAAAGCCGCTACCGATAATCGATGCCAGCGGTGTGACCGTTGCTTGCCAATCACGCGACTGGTTCAGCCAAGGGCGAAAGAGTATTGCGATGGTCGCCATCGCAACGGCAATCAGTAGCGCATTCTCAAACATGGTGAAACAGATCTAGCGCAGATCGAGCCATCGCACTGGCCTCATCCACCACCATCACCCACACTTCACTCCGGCTACCAACGGCGCTAATACAAGCCTCTTTTCCTTGGGCCTCTTTATTTTTATCTGCGTCCAATGAGAGTCCTAACCATTCCATGCCGCTAATAATTCTCCCCCTCACCTGAGCACTATTCATCCCCACGCCGCCACCAATCAGAATGGCATCTACCCCACCCAGTA
>JALSHQ010000401.1 GCA_026982145.1 Gammaproteobacteria bacterium
CCCAAGTCATGCTGCAGGTGCATACGCAGGGCGCGGGTGTTTGCGGTCTCTTCACACGAGATATCGCTGAGACCAAAGTGGCTCTGGTGAATCAATTCGCACGCGAGCATCAGCATCCGCTGAAATGCATCATGGAGGAGGCGTAGCGAGCAAAACTAGGTAGGTGGCGTAATGTTAAGTAAAGACCTTGAACAGACTCTCAATGCAGCTTTTCAAGCGGCACGAGATAAACATCATGAATTTATGACGGTGGAACACCTGCTGTTAGCATTGTTTGATAATGCTGAATCTGTAGCCATACTGCGGGCGTGTAATGCCGATATTGAAGTGCTCAGAAAAGAGCTCGAAACCTTTCTTGAAGAGAATACGCCGGTACTTAGCAGCGATGAGCGTGAAACCCAGCCGACACTCGGCTTTCAGCGCGTGCTACAGCGTGCTGTATTTCATGTGCAATCCTCTGGTAAGCGTGAAGTGGGCGCGCCCAATGTGTTGGTGGCCATTTTTGGAGAGCAAGACTCGCAGGCGGTCTTTTTTCTAAACAAGCAAGATATCACTCGGCTGGATGTCGTGAGCCATCTTTCTCATGGGCTCTCAAAAATGACCAGTGATGAAGATGGCGAAAGCATCTCCTCAGCTTCCGAAGGCGCCGTGGATGAAGGCGAAGCGGCTAAAACACCGCTGGATAATTACGCCACGAATCTTAATGAGCGCGCTAAAGCGGGCAATATTGATCCGCTGATTGGGCGTGATAGTGAAGTGCATCGTGTGATACAGATCCTCTGCCGTCGTCGTAAAAATAACCCATTGCTGGTGGGTGAGGCCGGTGTGGGTAAAACAGCGATTGCTGAAGGACTCGCTAAAATGATTATCGACGAGACAGTGCCTGATGTGTTGGCGCAGAGCACGATCTACTCGCTTGATATGGGGGCTTTGTTGGCCGGCACGAAGTATCGCGGTGACTTTGAAAAACGGCTAAAGGGGCTGCTTGCGCAGATCAAAGAAGAAGAGGACGCCATTTTATTTATCGATGAAATTCATACCATCATCGGCGCAGGGGCCGCTTCGGGCGGTGTGATGGATGCCTCCAATCTAATTAAGCCCGTGCTAAGTTCCGGTGAGCTGCGTTGCATCGGTTCTACGACTTACCATGAGTATCGTGGGATTTTTGAGAAAGACCGCGCGCTGGCACGTCGTTTTCAGAAAGTCGATGTGGGTGAGCCGTCGGTGAGCGAAACCATTGATATTCTGAAAGGGCTGAAATCTCGTTTTGAAGCGCACCATAAAGTGCGTTATACGCTTGATTCATTAAAGACGGCGGCGGAGCTTGCAGCGCGTTATATTAATGATCGCTACATGCCTGACAAGGCGATTGATGTGATTGATGAAGCGGGCGCTAATCAGCGGCTGCTGCCTGTCTCAAAGCGCAAAAAGACGATAGGCGTCAAGGAAATCGAAAGCATCGTGGCAAAGATTGCACGTATCCCGGCGAAAAGCGTGACCAGTTCTGATAAAGAAAAATTACGCACGCTGGAGCGTGATCTGAAAATGGTGATTTACGGGCAAGATGAGGCGATTGATACGTTGGCCACTGCGATTAAAATGTCGCGCTCCGGCTTGGGTGAGATCAGCAAACCCATTGGTTCATTTCTATTTGCCGGCCCGACTGGGGTAGGTAAAACAGAGGTGAGTCGTCAGCTGGCTCATGTGCTGGGCATCGAGCTCATTCGCTTTGATATGTCAGAGTATATGGAGCGCCATGCCGCATCACGCTTAATCGGTGCGCCGCCGGGTTACGTTGGCTTTGATCAAGGTGGGCTTTTGACGGAAGCAGTCAACAAGCAGCCGCATGCCGTCTTGCTGTTCGATGAGATTGAAAAGGCGCACCCCGATGTCTTTAACCTGCTATTGCAGGTGATGGATCACGGTACGCTAACCGACAATAATGGCCGAAAAGTGGACTTTAGAAACGTGATTATCATCATGGCTAGCAATGCGGGTGCTGAGCAGATGAGTCGCGCGTCGATCGGTTTTGCGATGCAAGATCACTCCTCCGATGGCATGGAGGTGATTAAGCGTACCTTTACACCAGAGTTTAGAAACCGCCTTGACGCGATTGTCCAGTTCAAGGCGCTTGATGCTGTCACCATTGCTAATGTGGTGGACAAGTTCATCATTGAGCTCGAAGCGCAGCTGGAAGAGAAAAATGTTGTGATTGATGTGGATGAGTCAGCGCGCGAATGGCTGGCAATGAACGGTTATGACCCCGCCATGGGTGCACGCCCGATGGCGCGAACGGTTCAGGATCACGTGAAAAAACCACTGGCTGAAGAGTTGCTATTTGGGCGCCTAGTGAAGGGGGGGCGGGTTAAGCTTGTAGTCAAAGAAGATGCGTTGGTCTTTGTGATTGAAAGCGCCGAGGAGCTGGTCGGCAGCTAATGGTGCTATCAGCAATCGGCGGTTGCTGGTGATTCTAACGTTCTGCCGTTTTATGCCGGATCAATCAGCGTGCGCGGTAGGTGATGCGCCCCTTGGAGAGGTCATACGGTGTTAGCTGAACGGTAACTTTGTCACCCGTCAGGATGCGGATGTAATGTTTTCGCATTTTTCCGGAGATGTGCGCGGTGACAATATGTCCATTTTCGAGTTCCACGCGGAACATCGTATTGGGCAGCGTGTCTATCACAGTGCCTTCCATTTCTATATGTTCTTCTTTTGCCATGCTTTTATATAGTCGTCTAGTTTGTATTTAGTTGAGTTGAGTCGATCCCGTCCCCAGAGTTTTTAGCCCCAAGCGGTTGGCTTTTACCCCAAGCGGCGAGATTATACACCATTCCTGTTAAATTCTCGCTACCCTAGTTTTTCCAAACTATAAATCCAGAATGAGCGTCGCAGGCGGCGCTTGGAAATAGGTTGGGACTGAGAGTGAGTTCGATTTGATATCGGCTTGCAGTTTTAAGTTGGGTGAGCGGTCGCTCGTGTGAGTAAAAGTACCTTTGGGGTGTTACTTGGCAGCGGGATATGTTAAAAATAGTTCGCGAGTTTAAATAGGCTCAAGAAGTTCCTTAATATTTTTCAATGATTTGGCGCGAGTCGCCTTATTGAGAGTTTTGAATGAGAGGCATTGAAACTATCGATTTGTTTTAATGGCCCAGTCGCAATACTCTTCACCCACAGATTTTTAACCGTTTCGATTAACAGAATGTAGGAGAATAAAATGGCCAAGTTTGATTCCGGCGTAAAAGAATATCGCGATCTTTATTGGACTCCTGATTATACGCCTCTGGACACTGACCTGTTGGCGTGCTTCAAGGTAGTTGGACAGGCGGGCGTACCTCGTGAAGAAGTTGCTGCTGCAGTAGCTGCTGAGTCTTCAACGGGTACTTGGTCTACTGTATGGTCAGAGTTATTGACCGATCTTGAGTACTATAAAGGTCGTACGTATCGCATTGAAGACGTGCCTGGCGACAAAGAGGCTTTCTATGCTTTTATCGCTTATCCACTGGATCTGTTCGAAGAGGGATCTGTTGTTAACGTACTGACCTCTTTGGTTGGTAACGTATTTGGTTTCAAAGCTCTGCGTTCTTTGCGCCTAGAAGATATCCGCTTCCCGATCGCATACATCAAAACTTGTGGTGGCCCTCCTGCGGGTATCCAGCTTGAGCGTGATCGTCTGAATAAGTACGGTCGTCCATTACTGGGCGCAACGATTAAGCCTAAGCTAGGCCTGTCTGCCAAAAACTACGGCCGTTCAGTATACGAATGTCTGCGTGGTGGTCTTGATCTGACTAAAGATGATGAAAACATCAACTCTCAGCCGTTTATGCGCTGGCGTGATCGTTGGGATTTCGTTGCTGATGCTATTCATAAAGCAGAGCGTGAAACGGGTGAGCGTAAAGGTCACTATCTAAATGTGACTGCGGCGACTCCAGAAGAGATGTATAAGCGTGCTGAATACGCAAAAGAGCTCGGCATGCCGATCATTATGCATGACTTCTTAACAGGTGGTTTTACCGCTAACACAGGCCTGGCGAACTGGTGTCGTGAAAACGGCATGCTGCTTCACATTCATCGAGCAATGCACGCGGTAATCGATCGTAACCCTCATCACGGTATCCACTTCCGCGTATTGGCCAAGTGTCTGCGTCTCTCTGGTGGTGATCAGCTGCACACGGGAACCGTTGTGGGTAAGCTTGAAGGTGATCGTCAGTCAACACTCGGTTTTGTTGATCAACTGCGTGAGTCTTTCGTGCCTGAAGATCGTAGTCGCGGTATTTTCTTCGACCAAGACTGGGGTTCAATGCCGGGTGTCTTCGCCGTTGCTTCTGGTGGTATCCATGTATGGCACATGCCAGCACTGCTGAACATCTTTGGTGATGATTCTATCCTGCAGTTTGGTGGCGGTACACAGGGGCATCCATGGGGTAACGCCGCGGGCGCATGTGCGAACCGTGTTGCACTTGAAGCTTCTGTTAAAGCACGTAACGAAGGTCGTGACCTAGAGCGTGAAAGTAAGGACATTCTTACTGCCGCTGCTCAGCATAGCCCAGAGCTGGCTATTGCGATGGAAACTTGGAAAGAAATCGTGTTTGAATTTGACACTGTTGACAAGCTGGACGTTCAATAAGCTTTTTTGCTTGAGTCGAAACAACTGTTTTCAACAAATTAAATTGAAAGAGGAAAAATCATGTCTGTAACAGGTGATTATCACACTAAAAATACTCTGGAGACTTTTAGTTTCCTGCCCGCGCTTACTCAGGAAGAAGTTTACGCGCAAATTAACTACATGCTGTCACAAGGTCTGACACCAGGTATCGAGCATGAAGCACCAGAAAATGCGATGGATAACTACTGGACCATGTGGAAACTACCATTTTTCGGTGAAACTGATCTGAATAACGTGGTTAATGAGCTGGAATCTTGCCGCCGTGAGTATCCAGATCACAACATCCGTTTGACTGGCTACGATAACTACACCCAATCCCAGGGCGTAAACTTCGTCGTATTTAAAGCGCAAGGCTCTTCTTCTCGCGTTTGGTAAATGGGTGATTTTGGTGTGGAGGTGATTCTGCACCAGATCTGATTCTAGTTTTAAGAACGGATGGGAAATGTTATGGCAAGTCAACAGCAATCGGGTCGTGCTGCCTCTATGGCACGCCGACAAATGCAAGTGAACGGTAAACCTCGTTCAGCTGCTGCTTCTGCGCCTACCCGTCAGCCTAAGCGTCAATCAGCTCCAGCTGCGAATCTAACGCCAGCATCTGCACCAGCGACACAAGCTGCTGCTCCTGTTGCGTCAAGCTTTGTGGCTCCAGCGAATATGCCTAAGCCAAAGCGGGTCCAAAAGAGCGCGTCGCGTCTGCGTCGTGAATCTTTGGCGTCTCGTGGTAAGCAGGCAGATAGAAGCAGTGATCGTCTTCGTGATAACAGTATGGCGATGAAGCGTCGTTCTGCTGCGGAAGCTAAAGCGGCCAAAGGTGATTGCGATTGTGGTGGGCCATGTTGCCAGGAAGCAAAGGCGAAAGCCGTTGCTCCAGCAGCAAGCTTGAGTGCACCTGCTTCTAAACGTGTCAAGGCTGTAAAGAGAAAGCACGTGGTCAGTGCTAGCGATACGGGACGCATGATGTCTCGTGCGCGCCGTGCTGCGACCTCTGGCCGTGGTAAGGCTGGATTGGAAGCACATAGTAAGGGCAACGCTTCTGCTTCGCTAGCACGTCAGGCTAATCCTGAGATTTCAGGACGTGAGCTGGCTCGCGTTGTCCGTGAATCACGCAGTAAGGGTGGTTCTCGCGGTAATGTTACTGCTGCTCCAGTTCGTGTTCGACGTCCTCGCAGTGCTGCTGAAGCGAAA
The DNA here is from genome assembly GCA_026982145.1 of Gammaproteobacteria bacterium. Classification (GTDB taxonomy): domain Bacteria; phylum Pseudomonadota; class Gammaproteobacteria; order SZUA-140; family SZUA-140; genus SZUA-76. Next base: position 5,849 of record JALSHQ010000401.1, read on the forward strand.
GCGATCAGTGGTACAAAGGTCGGGCACACTGAGAAGCTGACAGGTGATGAAGTGGGTCTTTGCCACACTGGCGTTACCGGTACTCACTATATGTCTGCTGAAGTCTTTGATAACTTCTGCCAAGGTGATGCGCCTAAAGCACCACTAAAAGTTGAAACAACAAAGACCTTAAGTGGTAATCACGTGACGAGTGGTGGCAAGGTCGGTGGCTCAACGGTGATGACGGGTGCTGAAGCGGGTAGCTGTAGTGGTGTAACAGGTAGTGAGTATCTTGGGCTTGAAGATTTTGCTCAATGTGATGTCACTCCTGATGCAGCTGCAGCTAAGGTGAGCAGGTCTCAGACCCAGCGTGGCCTGACGGTTTCAGGACCTAAAGCCAGTCGCTCTGATAGTGTCACAGGAAATCATCAGGGCACTTGTCAGGCAGTAACGGGTACGTCTTATACTGGCCAAGAAGAGTTTGAATCTTTTTGTGCACCAGAAGAGCAGCGTAAAAACCGTGCGCGTACTGTGATGCCACAGCGTGCGCCGGGCGCAGGCAAAGACATTAGTGGTCTGCAGCCAGGTTTAAGTGGTAACAACCTAACAGGGGTCGCTACGGGTGCTTGTCAGGCTGTTAGTGGCACACCTTATGTTGCGTCATCTGAAATAAGCACTATTTGTGCAGCGGTGCCTGCTTCTAAAGGTGAGCCTGATTTTCCTCAAGCTATAGGAGAGGGTGCTTTTAGTGTCGTACCTACTGTAACGGTTGCTGAATCTTCAGCCAGCGTAGGCTCCTCGGTAACGGGTTCTTCTTTCGACGGTGATAGCGCGATTACAGGTGTTTTCTCTATGGGCAAAGGCAAAATAACGGGTACAGAACAAGCCCGTTTCGGCGGTCGTTCTAACAATGTTGTTAAGGTCGAGCCTAAAATAGAAAAGCTTGAGACAGCTTCACGCGTGACTGGTGAAGGTATGGAAACGGGTTTAAACATCACGGGTAATGATTGGGATCGTGGCGATCGTGTGACAGGCACAGAAGGTCGTTCTGCCGCACGCCGTAACCCGAGTCGTCGTGGCCAGATGAATGCCATGCCGAATGTAGCAGCTAAACGTGAGCCACAAGTGGTGCGCGAATCAGCTAGCGTCACCGGTGGCAGTGGTGGCTCTGAGGGTTCATCACCGATCACTCTTTCGGGTGGTGCACGCGGCTAAGCCTTGTGTCGTTGTAAAGAAGTTAATGGTTCTGGGGGCACAGTTGACTGTGTCCCTGAATCCAAAACGTTTTAATTGAATTGGAATTTGATAGATCTAGGCATATGTTGGTAGGCAGACAAAAAAGAGCAGGACAACTGGGGCAGACGCGATCAAACCGTGTTCGTACTGCTGCAGATGTTGCACGCCATCAACGTTTCGCAACGGGGAATGTTGCACGTCTTCGCTCAGGCTTGCATCCATTAACGAATGCTGCTGAAAATGAGGCTCTACATGCCTACGAAAGCCGTAGTAAAGCGGCCTTTGACAAAGTTGAGCCAGTGTTGCGCGAAATCGCCCAATATCAGCACGACAGTAATTTCGTAACCAAGGCTCAAGAGCTTGGTCAACTGTTATTAGGCTTAGAACTGCCTAACCATTTATTGGAAAATACTTGGATCGCACCATTAGACATGGGCAAATTATACGCTTGGTGTGTATTTGAAACTTTCAAACTATTTGCAGATGAGTTTTATAGTGAGAAACCACTAGCACAAGAGAGTGATGCCGGTTTTCAGGGCTTTATTGAAAACTGCGGGTTTCACACATTGGATTTTTCGCCTTGTGCCGATGGTCGTTTGGCGCACACGATTAGTTACGTGTTGCGATTGCCA
>JALSHQ010000402.1 GCA_026982145.1 Gammaproteobacteria bacterium
AGTTCTCGGCAACATCTTCTACCGACAGCCCCGGTTTACCATCGATGCCATCAAAGCTGGTATAGAGGTAGGCAAGCGCCATTAAATAAGCAACCCCTGCCAGCAATAGAAAGGAGGTGTATAAAAATTTTTCGTTTAATGTGCAATCATAAAAACGCCGTGGCATCACCATTGAACAACTCTCTTTTTGATTCTCTTTATTCATTACCGCTACTCCCGCTATGGTTCTAATTCAAAAACAGAGACTCGGTAAAACTCAGCGAAACAGTGAAATTCATCCACCTGTTTAATCACCTTACCCTGCTTTTTTGCATGTTCACCCAGCATAGCAGCCAGATCGACCTGCCAGAAGCGCTCTAAAAAAGGCTCCAGATGCTGCAACACCCAGCGTGTTGGATAAAACCGCCACAGCAAGTTTTTTTTGGGGCATGCGCCATACTCAGTGATCACAAAACGCCCGCCGGGGCGTAGCACCCGTATCGCTTCGCTGATGCTGCGCTCGCGTGCATCAGGCGGCAGCTCGTGCAGCAGAAAGAAAATCAAAACCGTTGCAAAAGCGTCATTACGATAAGCAAGGAACTCCGCATTCATACGCGCACAGAGCAGGCGCTGCTTATCTGCATCTGTCAATTTTTTGCGGGTTGCATTGAGTTGAATCTCGGCTACATCCATGAGATAAAGCTCATCCTCCATCGCATTAAGCAAGGCGGGCGTCATGCTCCCGTATGCGCAGGTGAGCTGCAGTAGCCGCCCTGCGGGCCTCGATTTCATGCAATCCTGCAAGGCTCGATGCGAAAGTTTTTTATATTGCCCAAACAAAATAGCGTTAATAATGGGTTGATGGTCAAAAAACCAGACACCCCAGCGCCATAGGTAAGCCCACCAGTAGTGACGCGCCAAATAGGCAGGGTGGCCATCGCTAAAACGACACCAGACACCTGAACATGACACGCTGTTTTCACACTGCTTTGATGACATCTAATGCGCCTTTAAATGCAAAGCCAGTTTAATGATGAGGTGAGTTGCGGTATAAAAGCATACTCGCAACCCACCCCCCTTTTTTGAGTTTGTTAGAAACCGACATCCACTTGCAGTGTTAGCAGGCTGTCATCCGTTGCCGGCGTTGGCCCGCTCACATCCAGATACTCAACAAAACCGCGCGCATTTTCTGTGAAATAATAGTTTGCTTGCAGCGTGATTTCATCGTAGTCATCCTGCCCGTTGTTTCTTTCATAACTGTCTAATCGCACCAATGGAACGAAGGTAGGCCTGCCACCATCAGTAAACGTGTAACGCGCTTCGACATAAGCGGCATTGTTGTCTACCTCTGTTGTTGCGGTAGCATCGTCGTCAGTTGTTTTTAACAGCGCGCCCATTAAACGAATGTTGCCGATGTCCGCTTGGGCATCAAGGCCGGTACGGCTAAAATCTCGATCCACGGCACAGTTCGTGTTTGTTGCTTTGCAGGTACCGCTAATAGACATCAGCCCAACCATCACCTCCGGGGTGATATCCAAAGCAAGACGTGCAGTCAAGGCATCGCTATCTTCACCCTCTGTATCACCTTTTACACCGCTAATACCCACACTGTAGTAAAGCATTGAGAGCGGCCTGCCGTAGAGGGTGATGTTTTGTCGCGCATCACGCAGCCGACCATTCGCATCCGCACCGCCAAAACGTTGATTGATGACCGAGGCACGATTGCGCGTCATTTTTCGCGGATTACTGTAAACATCATAAGGGTCACTACCGGTAATGGCGCCCCAAGAAACTTGCAAGTTAACCGCTTCATGTGGGTGGTAACCCAGTGCTGCTGACTTAACCTCAACATCAAAGCCTGCGTCATCTTCAGCCTCCAATTCAAACCAGCCAGAAAAGTCATTGGCCATCGCCCCGGCGACCATCACCTCCACTTCATGCAGTGCGCGTATTTTCTTATCCCCGTTATCACTTTTTTCATAGGGGCGCGCCTTGATCATTGCGCTCACTGGCAGTGTCTGATCCCAGTTCATAAAGCCCGGCGACTCATCTCTGGAGAAGCGATACCCGTTCTCTTTATATGTACGTCCAGCGGCATTCAAAGCAGGCCAAGCATTGTGACAACTGCTGCACTCGGCTTGATGTTTACGCGCAAAGGCAGGGATTGCCTGTGCGGTATTAATAAAAAAGATGCCAATAATCAGCACCACCAATGACATCGCAGCGACACCCGGTCGCCTTGAATTATTAACAGATGATATATTGTGGTGTACGTTTTTCATGTTACCCCCCTATCTGTTCTCTAACAAATATCCGACCAGTGCATCGATCTCCACACTCGTCAGCTTCCCTTCATAACCGGGCATCGAATTTTTGCCCTTGGTGATCACTTGACGCAGCACCTCCTCATCACTGCTCATGGATTTAATGGATGGCCCTAGCTTCTTTTTGTCAATGGCATGACATATCGAACACTTCTTAAACAATTTCTGCCCACTCGGCGGCTCGCTGGCAGAGGCCATCGATACCGCGCCTAGGAGTAGTGAAGTGAATAGCACCTTGGTACAACTTCTAATCATGGTCATCTGACTCTCCCTTTACTATGATGTAAAATATGTATCCAACCTGCATTGGTTGGCGCTTTCCTGCTCATCAAAACCCTCGCAATCGAACTGCCTGCTCAACCCGCCTGATGGCCAGTTCATAAGCGGCACAACGCAGATCAATTTTGCGCTCGTTTGCCAAAATGGCCACCGCGTCATAGGTGCGCGAGAGTCTGCTTTCTAAACGCCCCAGTACCGTTTCACGATCCCACGGGAATTGCTGAAGGTTCTGCACCCATTCGTAATACGAGGCAAGCACGCCACCTACATTGGCTAGCAGATCGGGCACGATGACGACGCCCCGCTGCACGAGCTGACCATCTGCGCGGTGTGTGATCGGCATGTTAGCTGCCTCGACAATCAATTTGGCCTGAATTGCGTCGGCATTATCACAGGTGATGGTCGCCTCCAGTGCCGCGGGCACCAAAATTTCACAGGGGAGCTCCAGCAAGTCTGCATTGCTGATAGGAGCGGTGCCGGGCAGACCGGTTAACGTGCCATTTTCAGTAATATGTGCCAGCGCATGATCGATTGAGATCCCTGCCTCATTGACCACGCCACCATTTACATCGGAAAGCGCAATGACTTTATACCCTTTATTAGCCAATGCGATGGCCGCATGGGAGCCGACATTGCCGAAGCCCTGAATCACCACCCGACTCTGTTCAGGAGCCAGCGCCATCCCTTGCGCAGCCTTGTGTGCGAGATGTGCAACGCCATGCCCCGTCGCCTCCAGCCGCCCGGCACTGCCGCCCAGCTCCATCGGTTTTCCGGTAACGATCGCCGTCTGGTAACCGTGGCTTTTGCTATACTCATCCATCATCCACGCCATCACCTGCGGGTTGGTGCCGATGTCCGGCGCGGGGATGTCATCATGCACGCCGATGATGGGTGCCATCTTCTGACAGAAACGTCTGGAGAGCGCTTCTAATTCCGTGTCATTCAATTGTTGCGGGTCTACTGCCACTCCCCCTTTGGCACCCCCAAACGGAATATCCACGAGTGCTGTCTTCCAGGTCATCAACTGCGCCAGCGCGCGTATCTCACCCATGTTGACATCGGGGTGAAAGCGCAGCCCACCCTTAAATGGGCCACGCGCATGATTGTGCTGTACACGATAACCTTGAAAAGTGTGCAAGGTATCTTCACCATTATGGTGAAGCGTAACGGGCACCGTGACACGCGTCTCACGAAATGATGACAACAGCAACGTTCGCTGCGCCTCTTTTAGATTTAGGCGATCAAATGCTCGCCCAAGAAAATAGCGCTGGGTCTCTTCACAGATGCATTTTTTATCCATCGACACGTCTCCCTTTGTGGCCGCGAAGCACGACAAAATTGTAAATCGGCACCCAGATCAGGGCGAAGTACCAACCGTAGCCGTAGGCCTCTATCAACCCCAATAAAAAACTTTTCCAGCTCAACCATTCAAAACCGGGCAGTAAATTTTGCCATGTCTCAAACATCGCGTGTTCTGGCAGTAGCAGATCAAAACCCACGCAGAGTGTAAAGCTGATCGCTAACAATAAGCTGGTCGCATGACCCACGCCCAGCAGTGAGATGCCTGTTCGCTCATAATAATGATTACATTTCATGTCTCTCTCCTTCCGCCTTATTGAGATAGCGTTCGGGATTGGCATCAAATTTTTCAAGACAGCTGCGAGTGCAAAATCGGTATGACTCTCCCTGATGCATCATGCCGTAACCTTTATCCTCATCAACTTCCATGTTGCACACCGGGTCTATATATTGCTCTTTTTTATGATCACCGTGGCCACCATGACCATGCATCATGTGAGCACCGCAACCCCAGCGCATCATCACAAAAAAAAGCACTGCAAAAAATAGCAATGAACCTAATCCTTCCATATCCTCTCTCCTCTTCCGGCGCTGCTTTCAGTTAACGCGGTTCTTCAATTTCAACCGTCAAAAATGCCTTCCATTGGTTGACCGGTGGAAAAAACCGCGCTGTTTTAGCCGCGTATTCACGATATTCATCACCGAACTCTGCCTCTGCACGCCGCTCTTCAACCTTGGAAAGGTGCACATACGCGTAGAGCATGATGGGTGCCATCACGACGGTAAGCAGTGTGGGCCACTGCACCAGAAAACCAATAATGACTAGAAACAGCCCGGTGTACTGGGGGTGGCGAGCATAGGCATAAATGCCATCGGTCACCAAACCACCACGTGCGCCGTGTATCTGTGTCCATCCTTTTGAGAGCAGCAGATACCCCATGATCATCAGCAGTAGACTCAACCCCATCACTGCGACCCAAGCAAAGGTAGAACCACCAAACACCACCACCCAGAGGTGACCAAACTTGTGGCTAAAAGGTTGCAACACGGGGTAAGCATCCCCCAGCCAACCTGAGAGCAGATAGATGGTTAACGGGAAGCCGTACATCTCGGCAAAAAGTGCCACCAGAAATGCAGTCACCACCCCCATGCCGCGCCACTCCTGACCGCCTCTCGGCTTGAGAAAGCTGAAGATAAAAAAGAGAAAGATACCGATATTAAAGGCTGCGACTACCCACATCCCATACGCGTACTCATCTACACCATGCATGATTCATGCGCTCCTTGGTTGCATGTAATGGCCACAACAGCCGCCAACTTCACCCCGCCTGTTTTCGGCGAGTTATAGTTTCACTCTTTTTAATCTAAGCGCATTGGTGATCACCGATACCGAGCTAAAGCCCATCGCCGCCGCTGCGATAATCGGTGAAAGCAAGATGCCAAATATGGGGTAAAGCAACCCTGCCGCTACCGGCACGCCGGCTGCGTTATAAATAAAGGCAAAAAATAGATTCTGACGGATATTGCGCATGGTGGCGCGGCTCAGACGCCTTGCTCGCACGATGCCACGCAGATCCCCTTTAACCAGCGTCACCCCGGCGCTCTCCATCGCCACATCGGTACCGGTGCCCATGGCGATACCGACATGGGCTTGCGCCAGTGCGGGTGCGTCGTTGATGCCGTCACCGGCCATGGCAACGATGTGCCCTTCGGCCTGAAGTTGTTTCACCACTTCGGCTTTCTGCTCTGGCAGCACTTCGGCTTGCACTTGATCAATATCCAACTTGGCTGCCACTGCTTCTGCAGTCTTGCGACTGTCCCCAGTCAGCATCACAATTTTGATCCCCTCGCCGTGCAGGTCGCGGATCGCTTCGGGCGTGGTCTCTTTGATTGGGTCAGCCACGCCGATCAATCCGGCCGCTTTGCCGTCGATCGCCAACAGCATCACAGTCTGACCTTCACTGCGCTGGCCATCGGCCTGTTGTGGTAGATCACCCGCATCAATGCTCAAACTCTTCAGCAGTTTGATGTTACCCAGCGCAACCTTGCGGCCATCAACGACACCGGTGACACCCATGCCGGTGACAGATTGAAAATCATCCGCTTGAGCTAACTCGACACCACGCGCTTCAGCCCCCTGCACAATCGCCTCGGCCAGTGGATGTTCGCTGGCACGCTCTAGGCTAGCGGCAAGCCTCAGGTTGTCATCTTCCTTAAAACCTTCCGTCGCCATTACCGCAACCAGTTTAGGCTTGCCTTCGGTAAGGGTGCCGGTTTTATCGACCACGAGAATATCTACTTTACGCAGTACCTCAAGCGCTTCGGCATTTTTAAACAACACGCCCATCATCGCCCCTTTGCCGGTGCCGACCATAATTGACATCGGTGTTGCAAGCCCTAACGCACAAGGGCAGGCGATGATCAATACCGCCACGGCGTTGATCACCGCGTAAGCAATGGCAGGCTCAGGGCCCCAGAGACTCCAGACAATAAAAGTGATGATAGCGATCACCACCACTGCGGGCACAAAGTAGCCGGAGACAACATCGACCAAGCGTTGAATCGGTGCACGCGAACGTTGCGCCTCTGCAACCATATTGACGATCTGAGATAACAGCGTATCCGCCCCCACCTTTTCGGCGCGCATCAGCAAGCTACCGGTGCCGTTGACGGTAGCACCAATCAGTCGCTCACCCGCTGTTTTGGCCACGGGGAGCGGCTCACCCGTTACCATTGACTCATCAACGTTGCTTTCACCATCAATGGTGGCGCCATCCACCGGAATTTTTTCGCCCGGACGCACCCGCAAAGTGTCACCGACCTGCACATGCTCCATCGGAATATCTTCTTCTGTGCCATCGTCACGCACGATGCGCGCCGTTTTGGGGGCTAACCCCAGCAGCAGTTTAATCGCCGCATTGGTCTGACTGCGTGCGCGCAACTCCAACACCTGACCCAGCAATATCAACACCGTAATTACCGCCGCCGCCTCAAAATAGGCCGGTACCACTCCCACTTTATTAAAGACCTCGGGCGGAAAAATGCCGGGGAAAACGGTGGCGATTAGGCTGTATGTCCATGCCACCGAAACACCCAACCCGATCAGGGTGAACATATTAAGGTTACGTGACACCACCGATTGAATGGCACGCTCATAGAAGACCCAGCCACACCAGATCACCACGGGAGCTGACAACAGCATCTCTATCCACTGGCGTAGATTGGGGTCGATCAATTTAGCCATCGCCTCCGGCCAAAACTCAGCCCCCATCGCACTAAAAAAGACGGGCGCAGCAAACAGCGCACCGATCTTAAAGCGGCGCGTCATATCATCCAGCTCGCTAGTATCGTCCTCCGCCTCTACCGTGCGTGGCTCCAGCGCCATGCCGCATTTAGGGCAGTTTCCGGGGTGATCCTGAACGATCTCCGGGTGCATCGGGCAAGTGTATTCGGTTTTGGTGGCAATGAGCGGCACACCTTTCGGCTCCAGTGCCATGCCACACTTGGGGCAACTACCGGGGCCTTGCTGTTCGATTTCTGGGTGCATGGGACAAGTGTAGATTGCGCTCTCATCCGCCGGCTGACCTGATGTTTTAGCGGCGTGGTGACCATGGCCTTTGCCACCGCAACAACTATGCGATTTCTTTTCTGCTGCTGATTCCGGTGCTGATGCAGCCGTCTCTTTTTTACCACCACAACAACCACCCGCCGACTTTTCTTTTGGCTCCGACGCTGTTTCTTTTTTACCGCTGCAACAGCAGCCACCCGTTGCTTCATTTTTTTCTTGCGCCGTATATTGTGCAGGCGA
>JALSHQ010000403.1 GCA_026982145.1 Gammaproteobacteria bacterium
CAACTTGCAAAAAACCGTATCGACCAGCGATGAATGAACTGCAGCACCTTGCCTCCAGTTATTGCCGGGAGCTAATGGCTGGAGATCAAAACCCACAACACTGCAATGATGCTATTACGAACCAAATTGAACATTGGCGAGAACAATTCGGCAATAAAGGAACGCTTACACTTTACAAGGCGGAGGGGTGTGGTGAGTGCCATCATAGTGGTTATCGCGGCCGGATCGGGCTGCATGAGCTGTTAGTGACAACGCCAACGCTTAAGAAGATGATTCTTGAGAGAGCCCCTGCAAGTGAAATCCATCAAACAGCCATGGCTAACGGCATGAGAACGTTACGCCAAGATGGCATCGAAAAAATTATGCAAGGACACACTGATTTTTCACAAATAGGCGCCCTTGGCGCAGGCAAGTAATAAATCGCTGGCAAATATCGCGCGTCTCACCTTCCCTGCCCACCACTAAGCGCTCGCCTCATTCATGTATAATATGCCTTGGATCAAGGAAATCTCTAGAATCAATCATAGACTTCCTTGCTGACCTTGCATCGCAAACGAGTTGAAACTTCTTTGCAATACGTTGATACTGCGGATCGTCATGGACGCGCGCGAACTGATTTAAGAATAAACCCTCAAAAAGGCTCACTAACCAAAGCGCCTAGGAAATCGTTTTAATGGCAAAGCTCACGCTACCACCGGACATCAAAAAAACTGTAAAAGCAGCGCTTAAAGAAGATATCGGCAAAGGCGATATTACCGCCTCACTGATCCCACCTGAGACCACAGCCAAGGCGGCCCTAATTACTCGAGAGATAGCGGTTCTCTGTGGCCAAGCGTGGTTCAATGAAGCCATGCTACAACTCAGCGATGAGATCATGATTAGCTGGCAGGCGAAAGAAGGGGAGCTAATCAATGAGAACCAGATCTTGTGTACAATTCAAGGGCCGGCACGTGCGATTCTCAGTGCTGAGCGGGTTGCACTCAACTTTGTACAGTTGCTCTCTGGCATAGCCACCGAGTCACGCCGCTATGCGGATCGTGTAAAAGGGCTTAAAACCATCATTCGAGACACGCGAAAAACCATCCCCGGCCTGCGCTTAGCACAAAAATATGCGGTACGCTGTGGTGGCAGTGAAAATCACCGCTGCGGGCTTTATGACGGGGTACTGATTAAAGAGAACCACATCCTTGCCTGCGGCTCAATCACCAAGGCGGTAGCAGAAATTCGTGCCAATCACCCCAAAATGATGATCGAAGTCGAGGTCGAAAACCTTGATGAACTGCGCGAAGCACTGGCAGCCAAGGCTGACATGCTACTGCTCGACAATTTTGACCGTGCCATGCTGCAGCGCGCGGTCATTATCAACAAGGGACAAGCAAAGCTGGAAGTCTCCGGGGGGGTTAACTTTAACGAAATTCGTAGCCTCGCTGAAAGCGGCATCGATTACATCGCGATCGGCACCCTGACCAAAAACGTACAGTCCATCGACCTCTCAATGCGATTTACCACCAACATTTAAGACACCTGATACCTGTCGTTCAACTCTGGTAAAATCTGGCGCACGCTTTATCATATTTATTAATTAGGATTCCTATGCGCGCCTCAAAATTCCTCTCCGCCACCCTCAAAGAGACCCCTGCCGACGCGGAGGTCATGAGCCATCAACTCATGCTGCGCGCCGGCATGATTCGCAAGCTCGCCAGCGGCCTTTATAGCTGGCTACCGCTTGGCCTGCGCGTCTTGCGCAATGTTGAAAAGCTGGTGCGTGAAGAGATGAACCGTGTCGACGCACAAGAAGTTTTAATGCCAGCGGTACAACCTGCTGAACTGTGGCAAGAGACTGGCCGCTGGGATCAAATGGGTGATGAAATGCTACGTCTCCAAGACCGGCACGGGCGTGATTTTTGTTTTGGCCCCACTCACGAAGAGGTGATCACCGATTTGGTGCGCAATGAAATTCGCAGCTATAAACAGCTTCCTGCTATTTTTTACCAAATACAGACCAAATTTCGCGATGAGCGCCGCCCACGCTTCGGGGTGATGCGCGCACGTGAATTCCTGATGAAAGATGGCTACTCATTTCACGCCTCCGATGAGTCACTGCAAACTACGTACAAAATAATGTTTGATGTTTACACCCGTATTTTTGAGCGCATCGGGCTTGATTTTCGCGCCGTGCTAGCAGACACCGGGGCCATCGGGGGCAGCGCTTCACATGAATTTCATGTGCTGGCGGATTCCGGTGAAGATGCCATCGCCTTCTCATCCGAGAGCGACTACGCCGCTAACGTTGAACTGGCAGAAGCCATCACCCCTCTTGGTGAGCGGGCGCCAGCAACGGCCGATGTTACAACGGTCGAAACACCCAACCAACAGAGCATCAGTGATGTGTGTCAATTCCTCAATATAGACGCCGCACAAACAGTCAAAACAGTGCTGGTGCAGGGGGTTGAAGATTCAGTCGTCGCATTGGTGGTGCGCGGCGACCACGAAATCAACGCGCTCAAAGCAGAAAAATTGGCACAAGTCGCAGCACCCTTCACCTTCGCAAGCGCAGCGGCAGTAAAGGCTGTTACGGGTTGCGAACCGGGTTCCGTCGGCCCCAAAGGGTTGGCGATCACCGTGATTGCAGATCACAGTGCGGCGCACCTTGCCGACTTCACCTGCGGGGCAAACGTCACAGGCCAACACCTCACCGGCGTTAACTGGGGGCGAGACCTGCCTGAACCACTCACGGCTGATATTCGTAATGTTGTCACGGGTGACCCATCCCCCGATGGAAAAGGTCTGCTGTCGATCATGCGTGGCATTGAAGTGGGGCATATTTTTCAATTGGGTCAGAAATATAGTGAAGCGATGAAGGCCACTTGCCTGAATGAACAGGGGAAAAAGGTCACGATGACGATGGGTTGTTACGGCATCGGTGTGTCGCGCATTGTCGCCGCAGCGATTGAGCAGAATCATGACGACGGCGGTATCATCTGGCCAGAAGCCATCGCCCCTTTTCAGGTGGCACTGCTGCCGCTTAATATGCATAAATCGCAACGGCTACGAGAGGCATGTGAATCACTCTATGAGTCGCTCGCGGCAGCCGGTATCGAGGTGCTGTTTGAAGATCGAAAAGAGCGCCCTGGTGTGATGTTTGCAAATGTCGATCTTATCGGCATTCCGCATCGCCTAGTGCTCGGCGAACGTGGCCTCGATAGCGGCACCATTGAGTATAAGCACCGTAGAGATAGCTCAACAAAAGAGCTCCCACTGGCTGAGATTGTCGATTTTATTAAAAACCACCCATAATCGCTAAAGCATAAACACTCGCCTGACGATCTACTCAATAGAATGGTCAAGGCGGGGATTTATGCTTAATCAAGCCAAAAAATTACGGCTCACACTGTACTGCTTACCTGCGGTCACGCTCTGCTTCGCGTTAACCACACAACCACTCATTGCCAAAGAGCGCGCTCCCAATACAGAACTGCGCAATCTATTGATCACCGCCATAAATGACAGCAACAGTTTTCAGGATCGCTTTGATGCTGAAGTGTGGCTTATGGATATGTCGCAACGACTGCAACGCCGTGTGCGTAAGCAAGACCACAAAAACCAGTTACGTCTACTCAAACTGATCCACGCCGAAGCAACGCGTGCTGAGCTACCCCCAGAGCTGGTACTGGCCGTGATTGAGGTTGAAAGTAATTTTGACCGCTGGGCACTCTCACATGCGGGCGCTCAAGGGTTGATGCAGGTGATGCCGTTCTGGCTCAAAGAGATTGGAAAACCGGGGGATAATCTCTTTCACGTACAGACCAACTTACGCCTCGGCTGCACCATTCTTAAATATTACTTAGACAAAGAGAACGGCGACCTCATCCGCGGACTGGGGCGCTACAATGGCAGCTTGGGGCGTGACACCTACCCCAACAAAGTCTTTGATGCATTGAGAAAGCGCTGGTATCGGCAGTAGACAGCTCTGCACAACCCGCTATTGCGCGATAACACTACGCTGCCAACCGTGCTCACCACTATCACGCAGTTCAAATGCTGGCCAGTACTGGTTGTCTAGTTTCAGCGTCAGCATCGTCTCCTTACCACTGAGGCTCAGTAATTTGACACGCACAGATGCTCGCCCAGCAATCTCTTTTAAACGTGCAACAAACCCATCAAGGTCATGGATAGCCACCCCTTCCAGCTCAGTCAATAGCGATGAGGGATAGACACCATAATGTGCCGCCGGGCTCCCTTTCCAAGTCCAAGAGATAAACAACCCCTCATCATTGCGCCCACGTTGCGCTGCAATTTCACGCTGCTGACGGTGAAAAATGGCACCCGCCCAGCTGACCATTCTGCTCAGCCCTGTGCCATCCAGCACTTCAGTTTCTAGGTTGACATCAATCACCTCGCCGCGACGAAGCAGCGTCACCTTAAGTTCAGCCTGTTGCGCGGCACGCTCAACCTCAAGAAAAGAGGCCACGACATGATCATTAATGGCCAAAATAAGATCCCCCTCCTCTAACACAGCTGACGCGGGCGAACCTGCAACAATGCGCACCACATGCAGCACATTACGTTGCTCGGGGTTGTGGGACTCCATCACCCTCGCCCACGTATTATCAAGCCCTCGCTTGCGCGCTTCATTTAAAGGCATGTAGCTTAACTCACTTGAAATGGTACGCGTGATGGCAGGGGCTGTTGCATGTTGCTGGCGCTGCAGTTGATCCTGCACCACTTGCGCAGAAATGCCAATCAGCATACTGCTAAACTTATTGCCATTTTGATAGCCGAAGCTTGACCATAACGCACGCACCGCGCCACTTTTATCAGTTAACACACCGCCCACCGTATTGGCTTGGCTCGCCAATGAAATCGCTTCAATGTTGGTTGCGCGGTAACGCGGCACTGATGGCAACGGTAAGCTAAACATATCAATTTCCGCTACGGTGGTTTTGTGCACAATCAATTTCTGATTCATTTTAGCCCCCACCAGCCAGACATCATCACCGGGCGAAAGTGGTTCACCTGAAAAAACGGCATTCTGTACTGCAGTCTCACCAATCAGTTCAGGGTCATATGAGACCATCGCAATATTATGCAGCGGGTGGATAAATACTACGTTTCCTGGCACCTCTAATGAACCGGCAAAAATAATGCTTACATCACCCAGCGTAGTGGGCACTGTGTCACGATCCACTAATACCCAGCCGCGTTCAGCATCGACCACTACACCCGCGCCGGTGTAGTGGGTATCACTGATCCCTTCGACCACATAGGGCATATCAAAATTAACCTGCACCAACGACTGCGCCATGCGCTGCAACGCAGGTATTTCAGAAGTGATAAAGCGGGTAGTGCTAGGTAACGGTTTCGCAGCGACTGCGGGTTCTGACCACGCCTGACAGGGCCACACTCCGGCACCATCGTCACGGTGACAGGTTTCGGCGATAAACCAGCGCCGGTCCATGGTCACGATTCGCTCCATTTGCTGGCGTGGATTCACTAATAGAAAAAAGCGCACAGCAAAACGCTCCCCGTCGCCAAGTGTTTTCAGGACCGCTTCAGCATCGTCAAGCGTCTCTACCGGCTGGCCTGCAATCGAGGTGATGACACTGCCGCGATTGATCGACTCATTACCCAACATGTACCCCCCATAGGCAACATAAAGCCCCGATACAGGAATATGAAAACTGCGCGCCTGCTGGTAAGAGAGGTTATGCAATATCGCCCCACCGATATCGATATAACGTGACGGGGTAATCTCATCAAGACTCTGCACCTTGAGCACACGCTCCATCAACTTTCCTGCACGCTCAATGGTAAGTACAATTTCTTGCCCCACATGGTGATCAAGCATCGATTCCAATGAAACAAAATGGCGCACCCATTCGCCATTAATTTTCAATAAAATATCGCCCACTTCAAGCACACCATGCGCTGCTCCTAGCGGCACAAAGTAGCCGACCGTTAACAAACCAATGGCGGCGGGGTTTTGCGCTCGCACTTGATGTTCGCTCTCTTCACTTAAGCCGAGGCGCCTGAGCTCATCATACGGTTGATATTCAAACGTTGTTTGCAGTGTGCCTCGTTGTATCTCTTCCCCTTTACGAAGGTGTTCGAAGGCGTGAACCACGCGGTCAAGCGGAAGATAAAAACTGGCGGCATTGCGCATATTTGCGCCTGCGTTTAATGCAATCACATTGCCTTCGATATCGATCACGGGCGCACCAGAAGAGCCGCCACTCGTTGATGAGGCGGCCTGAATATAGAACGTGTTGAAATCATTAAAACCACCTCGACCATAGGCGGGGGCAGGGCGATCAAGGCGTGCGATGGTACCACTGAGAATCGAGAGCTGCTCGCCGCCATCATTACCCACCACTTTTATTTCGCGCCCACGTTGCACCGCTTCGGGCAGTAGTTTTAATGCTTTGGGGCTATTGTAGGTGAGTGCCTTGGGGTCATATTTGAAGAAGCCAAAATCATGGATGGGGTCACGATAAATCGGGGTCAATTTGATCTCTTCACGATTTAGAAAAACCCCTTTAGCCACCACAGGCCCCGGCTGCACGACGTGGCGATTGGTCAGCACGATGCCCTGCTCGGCATCGATTACAAAGCCAGTCGCTTGCACAGAGTGATTGATGCCGGTATCAAAAGAGCGCGGAGCATCCACCCGTATCGCCAATACGGCTTGAGCCACATGGTCAATGGCCTGCTCCCAGCGCTGTTCCTCACTGGCATGAAGTGGCGCAATAGCACCCGCCCACATCCATAGTGAAAGCGTGAAAATGCCGAGCTGAGATGATGCCCGCCGCAAGCAAGTTAATCGAGTAGACCTGAACTGCATAATAAAATCGCTTAGAGAGTGAGCAAGTGCCTGATTCTCTCACAACTTTACCGTTAGCAGAAATGCGTGCGTTACCCCCGTGTTACACTCCGCCCTTAGGGTTGATACAAGATGGCATTACAGTTAAATAATGAATAAGCAAAAACGCACCGAGATTTTCGAGCGCCTGCGTGCTGAGAACCCCCACCCCACCACGGAACTCAACTACACCACGCCGTTTGAACTGCTGATTGCAGTCATCCTATCTGCGCAGGCCACAGATAAAGGGGTCAACAAGGCCACCGACAAACTTTACCCGGTTGCCAACACCCCGAGTGCGATTTTGGAGTTGAAGGAAGAGGGGCTAAAACGTTATATCAAGACCATCGGGCTGTTCAACACCAAGGCATCCAATATCATCAAGACCTGCGCCATGCTCATCGAACATCATAATAGTGAAGTGCCTCAAGAACGCGAAAGCCTAGAAGCACTGCCCGGTGTGGGGCGAAAAACCGCTAATGTCATTTTGAATACCGCCTTTGGCCAGCCGGTGATTGCTGTCGACACCCATATTTTCAGGGTCTCAAATCGCACCCGAATCGCACCCGGAAAGACAGTGCTGGAGGTGGAACACAAACTGGTCAAGTTTATTCCTGATGAATTCAAACTCGATGCCCACCACTGGCTGATTCTACACGGGCGCTACGTCTGTGTGGCGCGAAAACCACGCTGTGGCGCTTGTATTATCGAGGATCTTTGTGAATACAAACAGAAAGCAATCGACTAAACTATAGCCTCGGAAAATAGGCAATCACCTGAGAGTTTACG
>JALSHQ010000404.1 GCA_026982145.1 Gammaproteobacteria bacterium
TAGCAACGCAGAAGATGGATGTTTCAGGCGCAAGACACGAGTTCATGAATAAATCAGAGGTTCCCTAAAGTATTAATCTTGGCACTGCAGCGAGCAGGTCTTGAGTATATTTTTTCTGCGGGTTGCGGCAAATGTCATCCGTTGGACCACGCTCAACAATCTTTCCCTTATGCATCACCGCCATCTCATCACTGATGTATTCCACCACGCTGATGTCATGGGTAATAAAAAGCAGCGTCAGGTTTTTTTCAGCGCGCAGTTCTAGGAGTAGCTGCAACACTTCTGCCTGCACTGAAACATCGAGCGCGCTGGTCACCTCGTCACAAACAATAAACTTTGGGTTCAGCACCAGCGCCCGCGCCAGACCAATGCGCTGGCGTTGACCACCTGAGAACTCATGCGGGTAGCGCCACAGGTGCTCGCCTTCCAGTTGCACCCGCTGCAGTATTTTGCGTGCAATCTCGATCCGCTCCTCTTTTGAGGCCCCAATTCCATGCACGGCCATCGGCTCAATCAAGGTGCTGACAATGGTCATGCGTGGGTTCAGGGATGACATCGGGTCTTGAAAGATGATCTGCATCCCACGCCGCAGTGGAATCATCTCTTTACGATTCAGGTGAGTAATCACTTGCCGGTTAAATGAAATTGATCCAGCGGTGGAATCAATCAACCGTAGAATAGCCCGCCCCAATGTGGTCTTACCACAACCTGACTCTCCCACTAGCGCGAGCAGTTGCCCTTCCGGTATTTTAAGATCGATGCCATCAACTGCTTTTACGTGATCCACGGTACGGCGAAACAGCCCTTTTTTGATGGGGAAATAGACCTCCAATTGTTGCAGCTCTATCAGTGGTGGCTCATTCATTTCGTGAACAACCGACTCTTTCCGCGATGGGGTTTCGATTAGCTTCAAGTCACGTTGGCGTTTCAGGTTTTCGGGCAGCGCGGCTAACAGCTGCTTTGTGTAGTCATGCTGCGGCTGGTGCAGCACCTGCTCCAGCGTGCCACTCTCCACAATTTTACCCTGACGCATGACGGCCACGCGGTCAGCCATTTTGGCCACCACCCCAAAGTCATGCGTGATAAAGAGGATGCTCATCCCCTTTCTTTTCTGTAGCTCTTTCATCAAGCGCAAGATCTCGGCCTGCACAGTCACATCCAGCGCGGTGGTCGGCTCATCGGCAATCAGCAGATCTGGCTCACACGCCACCGCCATCGCAATCATGACACGCTGACGCTGACCGCCAGAGAGGCGATGCGGGTATTCATCCACCCGAACCTCAGGGTCGGGAATCTGCACCTGCTTGAGTGCGGCTATCGCGCGCTTGTGCGCCTCTGCATCGCTCATCTCTGGCCAGTGAATCTGCAGCACTTCAATAATCTGGTCACCAATCGTGAACACGGGGTTAAGCGAGGTCATCGGCTCTTGAAAGATCATCGCAATGCGCGCCCCGCATACCTGGCGCTTCTCCTCTTCACTTAGCGTCAGCATATCTAACACGGCACGCTCACCACTGCCATCTAGGGCGCCGCAGCGAAAAGCAATACGACCATCGGGGTGGTTGCAGATATCTTTAGGGATGAGTTGAATCACCGAGAGCGCGGTGATTGATTTCCCACTACCTGACTCACCCACAAGACAGAAAATCTCTCCTTTGTCGATGCTGAAACTCACCCCGTCAACCGCTTTGACAATACTATTGCCTGCACGCAGATGGGTTTTAAGGTTTTCGACTTGCAGTAGCATTTAACTTGCCGATTTTTTCAGGTTAGGATCAATCGCATCCCTTAGTGCTTCCCCCATCAAATTATAGGCAAAGACAGTGAGGAAGATTGCGCCACCGGGAAAGAACGCCATCCACCAGTTGAAGGTTGAAGATTGCACGGCCTGATTTAACATCTGCCCCCATGACGGATCATCGACCAGACCAAGACCGAGGAAACTAAGCGTTGCTTCAGCCAAGATAGCCGAAGCAACCCCAAAGCTTGCCGCAACTAAAATAGGGGCGATGCCGTTGGGCAACATGTGGCGAAACAGGATTGAGCGTAACGGCAAGCCACAGGCGGTTGCCGCTTGCACGAACTCTTGCTGGCGCAGACGTAAAAATTCTGCGCGCACAAAACGGGCATAACCAGGCCAGCTTGTTATGCCGATAATCACCATCATCGCATAGAGGCTCCGGTCAAAAAACGCGACAAAGGTGAGCAGCAAAAATAGGGTTGGCACCGCTTCAAAGATTTCGACCAGACGCATGCCAACCATATCCACGATACCTGAAAAGAACCCCATTAAGCCGCCAATAATAATGCCGATTAACATTGCGATGCCGGTTGCAACAAAGCCGATCCCCAGTGCTATACGCGACGCGTGAATCATACGGCTCAACACATCAGAGCCGTTCTCTTCAGTGCCAAACCAGTGTGTGCGACTCTCTGAACCGAGTGGTTTTTCAAGCCCGGTATCACCTTCATCACGAATATAATCTTTAGGGGAATAGGGCACCGGTGCGTGAATCACCCATTCGTAATCACCGGCCGCCTGTTTTGCACGGTATTGGTCATAAACGGTGAGCTGCGGTGGCGAGACCAGCATAAAAGCAATGATGGCCGTCAGCGTGCCCATTACAAACAGTATGAGCGCCTTTTTATAAAATCGAATATTGATGAATAACAATATGACGACAGTAATAAAAACAGACAGCATGACAAAATCACCGATGGTCATGTAACGCAACATCGGGCTACTCACCACCGAGCCTTCACTCACCAACAGTGGGTGACTGTTGGCAAGAAAGGGGGCGAACACAGCAACAGCGGCGAGCAGTGCTATCCAGAAAAGGCCAAAGCGCGCGCCCCATTGTGTAAATGCTTCTCGTAGCACCTGTGCAGCGTAGCTACGGTTGGCAGCCCGTTCGCTCAGCTGCATTTCAGCCTGCGTGGTTTCAGCCTCCACTGCTTCGGCTTTATTGTTCATGACAGCATCTCATCGGGCTATTAATCATAGCTCACCCGTGGGTCTGCCAAGGCATAGCAGAGGTCTGCAATCAGGTAGCCGACTAGGGTTAACACACCACTGATCAAAGTGATTGAGAGTACTAACTCTCGGTCACGTGCTTTCACTGCTTCAATCGCCAGCTTACCCATGCCGTCAATACTGAAGATGCTCTCTACAATGACCGAGCCTCCCAACAGCCCCGGCAAAAGTGTTGCGGAGACCGTAATCAGTGGCAATAGACTATTGCGAAAAACGTGACGCCACAGCACATCTTTTTCACTCACTCCTTTCGCACGTGCGGTACGCGCATAATCAGCCAATAAATTTTCCAGCACTGCGGTACGCGTGAGTTTAGTGAGAAAGGCAAACCCACCATAGGTGAGGCAGAGCACCGGTAGAATCAGATGCCAGCTACGATCCAGAAAAAATCCGCGCACAAAGCCTTCGCTCTGAAACATAAAAAAGAGCACTGTGCCAGTGGCAACGCCGATACTGCCCATGACCACCAGCCGTAACGCAAGATAATCGGTGTAAGCGATCAACGTAAACAGTAGTGCCAATGCAGCACCGAGCAACAGATATGCGACCACGCCACTCTCGCCGGGCAGCGCATCGGCCATTAGAATTCCCATCACCAACCCTAGCGCTCCCATCGCACCGCAGCGCCACGGTAGTGATTCGAGCCGACTCAATCCCACCATCAACATTGCGCCGACAGCGCTATAGAGAAACAGCCATAGCACATCGACAAAGGAGCTCCAATAGGGAAGAAAGGCCATGTCGAGCGCCTCTCGCTGGCTAAGGCCGGAGGTGGGAAACCAGTGCCAATATTGGTCACTGGAGAAAAAGCCAATCAACATCACGCCGGTTAACATGGTAGGCACAGACCACAAACCGAGCATGACGACACTGGAACCCACATCAAAGGATTGCCCGCGATGCGTGGCGGCACGCACCCCTATTGCAATCGCAATCACATAGATCAGGGGAATGGAGATAACATTCAACAGCAGGGTAATCGGTACGCGCTCTTTGATCAGCTCCATCACCGGGCGACCATAGCGGAAGCTGTCACCCAGATCTGATCCTTTGAAAAAGGAGAAGCCATTGATCTCTCTGTTTTCATCGAAAGTAAAACCGATGGGGGAGACATTGTTGAGCCAGCGCAGATACTGCACAGGCGCGGGGGAATCTAACCCGTAAAGGCGATTGTAATAATCCTCCAACGCCTTCTTCGCCTGTGGCTCAAGGTTCTGCCCTTCAACTAGGCTCTGTGAGCTGATGCCACCGGGCGCGGAGGCCATGACGGCAAATACGACGATCGTGATCCCCAACAATGTGGGGATCATCAACAACAGGCGCCTCAGAAGATAGATATGCATTAATGCAGTCGCTGGCTATTTTTTAGTCACTGTACTTTTGCATTTCTAACGGCACATACCACTCGACCGGCACAAACCCGGAGTTCAAGCCTAGCTTGGTCTGTGCAATATTATGAATGCGCTTATCAATAAAGGCCATGGTCTTGCGCCGCATCAAAAAGGTATAGGGCTGATCGTCATGCATGATCGCTTCTGTCTGCTGCCAGAGCGGCATGCGGGTCGCTTCGTCTACCGTGGCACGCGCTTGGTCGATCAACTTATCAAGCGCCGGGTTTCGATTGCCTACAAAATTATCACCGCCATTTTCAGTCTGGCTACTATGAAACATCTGAAAGATATCGGTCTCCACGCCACTCGACCAGCCGAGCGTAATAGCATCAAAACTGCGTTTACCCAGCAGGTCAAGCATCACTGACCACTCGGTAGGCTTGGGATGCAATAGCACGCCGGCACCGGCATACAGATCCTTTAAAAACAGTACGATCCGCTTGGTGTCCTCATTCCCTTGAAAGTAGACCAAGCCAAACTCAAACGGATCACCCTTTTCATCTTCCAGCACGCCATCACCATTACGATCTTCATAGCCCGCCTCTTTCAGCAGTGCCTTTGCCTTTTCAGGGTTGTATTCCCGCGCACTCAACGTGAGGTTATGTTGATGGCTGCGCGGGCTAAAGGGGCTGATCGCTGTTTCACCATAGCCCAACATAATTTCATCGATGATGCGCTGGCGGTCCGTAAGGTAGGTCATCGCCTGGCGCACTCGTTTATCGGCAAAGCGTGTTGGCTCATCGGCACTGCCCTGGTTCCAACCGATATAGCTGTAACCTGCCGTGGGACTCATGTACTCAAAGTGGTGGGTACGTGCATTTAAGTCTGCATCTTCAAGTAGTGTTTTGTACTCTCGTGGGCGCGCACTGTAAATATCGATTTCACCATTACGAAAGGTGGTTAGCCGAGCGCTATCGTTTTCGATCACCTTCCACAGTAGGCGGTCAAACGCTGGCAGGATAGGCCCCCAGTAACGCGGGTTACGCTCCAGTTCAACCATGCCTAGATCGGGCGTCCACCCTCTTGGGTCTTGCAGCCGATAAGGGCCAGAGCCAAGCAGTAGCCCTTTCGATTGATTAAAACGCTCCGGCTCTTTCAAATAAGGCTCATAAAAATGGCGAGCCAAAATCGACATGCCGCCCGCCAGCGATAACGCATTAAAATAAGGCTCTTTGAACTCAAATATTACCGTCTGTTTATCGGGTGCCGTCACCGCTTTCATCTTCTCAAAGTAGGCACGTGCCCGCGGTGCGGCAATGGTTTCGTTCATAATAAAGTCAAAGGAAAAAACCACATCGTCACTTGTCAGTGGCTCACCATCAGAGAAGTTCACCCCTTCACGCAGCTTAAAGGTTAGCTTCAGGCCATCCTCACTCACTTGCCATGACTCCGCAATTAAGCCCATCCATTCTAATGTATCGGGGTCCCTAATCAGCAACGATTCCAGCACGTAGCTCTGCACATAGGATGCGTATACATCGGAGGAGACCAGCGGTGTCATCGTCTTGAGATTCAGTGCAAAGGCCTGCACATGCCAGTCACCTTCATGGTATCCGGGCTGCTCAGTCGCCAGTTTTGCGCGACGAAAGGCCTCTGGAATCTCGCTGCCAACAAGCGCTTGATGACTGACGCTTTCATCGCTGTGGATAGTGGCGTTAAAAGTGCCACGTTTCACCTGCTGATCAACAGCACGCATCAATGAGCGCAGCTCACGCATTCCATCAGCCTGCTCTTGCATCACACGTTCCATCTGCGCCATTTTATTCCACTGACGATCCACCATATACATGGTTAGCAGCACCATCACTGCGAGCAGCGAAAGAAAGATGAAGTTTGCAAAGTCTTTAACCGTAAAGCGTCGTTCCATTAATGCTCCCGCCTTTTACCTGAATATGCTATCACACGGTTTCATGCCATCGCGCTGAATGGGTGTTATCTGGAGTGATTCGGCCTTAAGAATAACGAGCTTAGGCGTTTAGAACAAGCAAGCTGTGTAGCGAGAAATAAACACGCCTCTCCATCGATCTTTCTGACGTGGTGCTAACGGAAGAGTTTTGGCAAAGCCCCTTCCCGTAGAGCGCTTTTTTCGGTACCTTATTGTTTTACAATTGACAGTCTGAAATAGCGAAGGTGTGATATGGGATTTTTAGAGGGCAAAAGAGCGTTGATCGTCGGTGTCGCCAGTAATCGTTCGATTGCATGGGGCATTGCAAAGGCAATGCATGCACAAGGTGCTGAGCTGGCATTTACCTATCAGAATGAGCGATTAAAAAGCCGAGTTGAAAAGTTTGCTGCTGAGTGTGACTCAGATATCGTCATTCCTTGTGATGTTGCTTGCGATAAAGAGATCGAGACCGTCTTTGAACACCTCGATAACTTTTGGGACTATCTCGATATCATCGTTCATTCTGTCGCTTATGCGCCGCGCGAAGAACTGGAAGGGCCTTACCTAGATTGTGTAACGCGGGAGGGCTTCCGCACCGCTCATGAAATCAGCTCATACAGCTTCGCAGCGCTTGCCAAGGCGGGCTGCAAAATGATGGAAGGGCGTGAGGGCGCGATGCTAACGATGAGCTACCTCGGTGCTGTACGCACCATTCCTAACTATAATGTCATGGGGCTGGCCAAGGCGAGCCTTGAGGCGAATGTGCGTTATATGGCCGATGATTTAGGCCCTGATGGCATCCGTGTGAATGCGATCTCTGCCGGACCGATTAAAACGCTCGCTGCAGCGGGCATTAGCAACTTCCGCAAGTTCCTCGATTATGGCGAAAAGAATTCACCGATGCGACGCAACGTCACCATTCATGAAGTAGGCAATGTGGCCGCCTTTCTCTGCTCTGACCTAGCTTCTGGGGTGACCGGTGAAATCACTTATGTCGATGCAGGCTATAACATTCTAGGAATGGGGCAAGTCTAAACGAATCTGACCTGCTTCAACAGCATGCAAAAAAGGCGACGGGGATGATAACCCCGTCGCCTTTTTTATGGTTCTTCGCTTAGTAGCACCGCTACTTAAGAAGGGTGCAGTATCATAAATTATTAGGGAATTCTTTAATCTCGGCCTGCTGTTTGAGGCTATCGACCAAATATGCACCTTCACTCTGTGAACGCGACCGCTGTAAGGTGCTCTTCAGCGCCTGGCGTGTGGCATCATCAACGGCTGAAGGGTCTCCTTCTACCACCTGGTAAAGTGCCACAATCGCATAGTC
>JALSHQ010000405.1 GCA_026982145.1 Gammaproteobacteria bacterium
CGGCGCGGTGTTCTGTCGACGAAGGCGCGTGTTCCAGCGACTTCCCCAGGCGACATTGAATAGACAGGATCATCCTTTTTTGCTGATGAGCTGATCACATCAAGTTTACCTTCAACGAGTAAAAACAGCGTGTGCTCATGCCCGCTTTCGTTAATCAGGTTTTCACCGTCACTAAGCTCGCGCAGCTCCATCACTTTTGCGATGACCTCGCACTCTTTTAAACTTAATTCATTACCCAGTGAGGAGGTGCCTATTTTTTCAATCTCAATCTTTTTGTCCATTTTATTGCTCCAAAGGTGGTTATCCCGCGCTCTGATTGACCTTTAAATCATTTGCCAAATGAGCAAATAATGGCAAACAGTCACCTGTTGGTTAACGGAAAAGAGCCATTTTTCTTTATAGAGTGCATCTAACTAATACGCGCGAATGAATATTAATTAATTGAGAATAAAGGGAAAAATAATAAATCCCACCGTACAGTTTAAAGGAGCAGGTTTTCATGCTTGTGTTTCCAGCTAAAGACTTAGTAAGATACTGCGGATAATAACCGACTAAAAAAGTCAACTATCTCTCGGTGAGCAGTAGCGCTGCAGCAGTTGAAGGTGAGGTTTCATGAGTTCAATTTTAGAATCAGAGCAAAAATGTGCCACAGGGCTTGATGCCCTGTTGTTTGAAAACCGCTATGCGCGATTGCCTGCACCATTTTTTCGTGCTGCTGTGCCACATCCATTAGTCGGTGCTCATATGGCCAGCTTTAATGTGGAGTTGGGTGCACTGCTTGGCTTGACGGCTGAGGCGGCATTTCAGCGAGCGTTTGTGGATCAACTGACAGGTGTTAGTGAGCTACCCGCCGCACAACCAGTGGCAATGGCGTACGCAGGGCATCAATTTGGCCATTTTGTACCTCAGCTGGGTGATGGCAGAGCCCTCCTGCTGGGGCAGGTGCGCGATAAACAGCAGCAGTTGTGGGACCTGCACCTGAAAGGGAGTGGCTCGACTCATTTTTCGCGTGGCTCTGACGGCCGTGCGGTGCTGCGCTCATCAATACGGGAGTACCTCTGTAGTGAGGCGATGTTTGGGCTCGGCATTCCCACCACACGCGCACTCTGTTTGATTGCGAGCCGTGAGCAAGTGTATCGTGAGCGCGCTGAGCCCGGCGCGATGCTGCTGCGAATGGCGCAGAGCCACATCCGCTTTGGAAGTTTTGAGTTTTTTTATCATCGTGGGGATTATGATAATTTACGCCGCTTAGGCCGGTATCTGCTCGAGGGTGAGTTTTTACATCTGCGCGACACGCCAGCACCCTACCTTGCGCTTTTTGGCGAGGTGGTCACGCGCACTGCAAAGCTGATTGCTCAGTGGCAAGGGGTCGGTTTTTGTCACGGCGTGATGAACAGTGACAACATGTCGATTCTGGGTTTAACGCTAGACTATGGCCCGTTTGCTTTTTTAGATGTCTATGAAAAAGGGCATATCTGTAACCACTCAGACCATCAAGGGCGCTACGCCTTCCAGAACCAGCCTGAGATGGCGCACTTCGATTTAGCCTGCCTAGCGACTGCGATGCTCCCTTTGATCGATGATGATAATGAAGCGGCGGTCACGCTGATGCGTGAGCAATTGGCTCAATACTGGCCACAATTTAATGCGACTTATCGCTCGATTGCACGCTCGAAACTGGGGTTAATGGAGTGTGAAAAGGGTGATCTGGAATTATGGCAGCAACTGCTAGAATTGATGGATGAGCAGGTGGATTATACCCGTTTTTTTAGGGCGCTGGGTGCGGTGCCGTCTTCTACGTCATCTACTCAAGGTACTCATCACCCGCAAAGAAATGAGTTCTCTGACCCGCTTGGTTTTGACCTCTGGATGTATGAATACCGGCAGCGGCTACAGCGTGAAGGGCGTAGTGATGAGGCTCGACGTACTGCAATGGCCTTGGTAAACCCAAAGTACATTCTGCGGAATTACATGGCAGAAACAGCGATTAGAGCGGCAGAGGAGTGTGGTGATTACAGTGAGGTTGATCGTTTATTAAGCTTACTGCGCAACCCTTTCTGTGAGCAGCCAGAGATGGCACATTACGCCGCTTCACCACCGCTGTGGGCAAAAGCGTTACAGCTGAGCTGCTCTTCATAGCAGGAGAGGCTTTTGCTCGCCTCATATTGCCTAACTTAGGCCGTCGCAGCAGATTTTTGCGCGTCATAGCCGTTGACGAGTTGTTGTATTTCACTCTCGTTGTAAGGGCGCAGACCACTTAACACCATGTTTTTCTCACCTTTACCGATCACTTGCCCGTTTGATAGCAAGTTGAATTTTAGGCAGACCTTACCGCGCTTGCCATTGGCGACGAGTGAGGAGTCACTGAGTTCTAGTGCTGGTTGTTCAATGTTGAGATCATTAATGTCGATCACCATACTTTCATAAATGACCAACGGACGAGCAGGGTTGATCATCACTTGGTGCTCTCGCATGAGTGGCACTAAAATATGGGGGAATGTCTGCCCAGAAAACTCCACATAGCGACAGGTAAGGCTATGGATTAAAGCTTCGTCACGCGATGTTTTGCCACTACGCACAAGGCTGAGATACTCTTTATCTTTATCGTCTACGATGGCAATACTTTCACCGGTGGAGTCATTGAAGTGGAGCGAAACACCGTCTGAAACCATGCCTGAGAATGTGACTCGCATCTTCTGGCTGATGCCATATTTATTGAGTAGCAGCGCAAATAGCAGATCCCCAGGAACACAAAAGCGCTTGGTTTTTTCGTCATGTATAGGGTTAAAGTCTCCTGCAATTTTTTTCGCAAAATCACTGGCTTGTTTGCGAGAAAAATGGATCTTGCTGGAGGCTTCACTATAAAAATTTTCTAGCAGCATGGGGTTATTATCATTTGGCTGAGTATCGGTAATTATTTATATTTGCACTATAATATCATGATTTTACCGATGTTGAGCAGTGCTTCTTTGCGTTTCTACCGTGAGTAATTTCGGTGGCTTTTCATGCCTGCTTGAATAAATTAGCTGTCGATATGCGCTCTGGTTCACAACGTCAAGATTGGTGAGCTGATATAGCACCTTGGCTGGTGAAGCGTTGTGGCTGTGCTATTCAATGATGCCACCTTTGGAAGGCTCTCCAAAGTGAAGTTGCGCAATATGGGCGCTTTATGCAGCGTGTGTTTTGAATGCGACGCCAATTGAAAACACTTCTTGACTCTCAGTGTCATTTATCCACACAACACGGGCAGACTGCATTCCGTTTAACCCTTCGATGCCTTCGAACCACAATTCATCATTGATTTCGTGCGCAATGCCCACCTGCATGCCGAGCCCGCCTTGGCTAATATCAGTAATAATGGCGGGGGAGTATATCGGTTCATTACCGGGTTCATTGTTCTCTCGTGAGAAGTAGATGGTCTCTTCGCTTAGCGTGGTGCGAGGAAAGTGTCGTTGTTCATTACTCATCTGGTTGATTCTCCCTATTTTGAGTGAAACAGTGTGATCCTTTCCCTTCTATTACGGCCGCTGTTGCGCTTTATTGACCATTTCACCTGCGTGGGCACGAGTTTGTGCGGTGATATCGATTCCGCCGAGCATGCGTGCAATCTCCTCATTGCGCGCGGTCTCATCGAGCGCTTGCACCTGAGTCATTACATCATTGTCTGAGAGGTGCTTTTTGACTTGTAGATGGTGGTGACCCAGTGCAGCAACCTGAGGCAGGTGGGTGACACACAACACTTGGCGTGATGTGCCCAGTTCTCGCAATTTCTGCCCCACAATTTCTGCCACACGCCCCCCGATGCCAACATCAACTTCATCAAAAATGAGCGTTGGGATGCCCCCTTGCTGGGATGTGATCACTTGAATTGCGAGGCTAATGCGTGATAATTCACCTCCAGAGGCGACCTTCTTGAGCGCCTTGGCCGCTTGGTTTGGGTTGGTTTTAACCAAAAACTCAATCTGCTCTGTGCCATGCACGGTGAATTTTTCATCTGCACGTGGAATAACGCTAATCTCAAACGCTCCCCCGGGCATGCCGAGTTTATGCATATTAGCACTGACGAGTTTATTGAGTTTTTTCGCTGCGCGGAGACGTCCACTGCGCAATTTGTTAGCGAGCTTCTGATAGTGTGCGGCTTTTGCAGCAATTTCTATTTCGAGTTGATCAAGCGTTGCATCTGCATTGTCGAGTGATGTCAATTCATCGCAGAGCGTTAGGTAGTGGTCGGGCAGTTCTTTGGGGCGAACACGATGTTTACGTGCAGCATCGTGAATCTCACTGAGTTGCTGTTCCACCTCGCTCAAGCGTTGTGGGTCAAGTGCCAGCCTGTTGAACTGCTGTCGAAGTTCGTGGGTCGCTTCATCTACCTGGATGGCCGCGCTACTGACCATCTCCACGACAGTGGCGAGCTGCGGGTCACTCTCAAGCAGTGGTTGCAGCTGGGCAGTAATATGGTGCAGTTGAGGCGCGATCGCATTATTGTCGTCATCCAGTGTCTGGAGTGCGCTTTGATAGGTGTTGATGAGCTGGTCGGCATTGGCAAGGCGCTTATGTTCATCTTCCAGCAGGCGTAGTCCACTGGTTGTTAAATTGAGTTCCTTGAGCTCTTCGGTTTGATGGCGCAGTAGTGCCATCTGTTGGTCACGAGAGCGAGCCGCCTCATTTAATATTTCAAATTCGTGATTAATTTTTTGCCACGCTCTGAAAGTGCTGGCCACTTCACTCAGCACTGTTTTATGGTCGGCGTAGTGGTCGAGCAGGCGGCGTTGTTCATCCCGCTTTACCAGCGATTGGTGTTCGTGCTGGCCATGAATATCCACCAGTTGCTCACCCAGCTCACGCACCATTTGCAGCGTTGTTGGACGGCCGTTAATGTAAGCCTTGGAGCGCCCTTCTTTGGTGATCGTGCGGCGGAGCTGGCATTCATTTGAGCGGCTATCCTCATCCAATTCATTAGCACGAAGCCAAGCAGCAGCCTGGGGTGCATCGTTGAGCTCAAAAGTGGCGCTGATCTCGGCGCGGGCGCTGCCGTGGCGCACCATATCGCTATCGGCGCGATCACCGAGCACCAGTCCCAGCGCGTCGATCAAAATCGACTTGCCGGTGCCGGTCTCGCCAGTGAGCACAGTTAAGCCCGCGGTGAAGTCGAGATCAAGCTGGTCGACAATGGCAAAGTTTCGGATGTGAATATGGCTTAGCATAATGGGTTTTGGGTTACGAAGTTTCCGCCCAGTGCAGCTTGGCTCTGAGGATCTCATAATGATCGTGTTGTGCGGGGTGAATCAGCTGGATCGATTGCGCTTTCTTTTTAATCTGAATACGATCTCCGGACGAGAGCCCAAAACTGATCTGGCCATCACAGGTGACTTGCGCGTTGTCGTGGTTGCGCTCGCAAATCACCACCTCCACTTCATTGTCGCCACTAATCACAATAGGGCGATTGCTCATGGTGTGCGGGCAGACCGGCACCAATAATAGGGCATTAAGTGTAGGGTCAATGATCGGGCCGCCAGCAGAGAGCGCATAGGCAGTTGAACCGGTGGGGGTGGCGATGATCAGCCCGTCCGAGCGCTGCTGATTGACCAACTTGCCGTTGATGTAGGTCTCCAGCTCAATCATGCGAGCGACGTTCCATTTATGTATCACGACATCATTAAAAGCACTCGCCTCATTGAGTTTTTCGCCTTGGCGAATAACGGTGCTGTTGAGCAGAAAGCGCTCCTCAGAGATGTAATCACCCAGCAGGATGTTGCTCAGACAGTCGATCATATTGTTGTGCGAAATGTCAGTCAGAAAGCCGAGGCGCCCGAGGTTAACTCCAGCCAGCGGCACATTATGATCGGCCAGCGCGCGTGCAGCATTGAGCAGGGTACCATCGCCGCCGACGACAAGCGCCAGATCGCAACGCTCGCCGATTTCAGTGCGACTACAGATCTCAAGCGGCTGCCCAGAGATGGTATCAGCGTTCACCTCATCGAGGTAAACCGCGAGCCCCTGTTCAAGCAGGTAGTGGCTAAGGCTTTCCAGCGCCTCACCCACACGTGGATCATTCTGCTTGCCAATCAGTCCGATAGTATTAAATGTTTGTTGTGACATTGTTTTTTCAGTTGCTAATTTGAGACCTCTGCACGATTGCTTTTTGCCCTATGGCGGTAGTTAAAAGCGTACTCAATTCGGTTATTCCGTGCGCTTTTGTTTTGCCAGAGAACAAAATCCCTGCTGTTCGCGCAAGGGTCTAAATCCATTTTTTATCTCTCTTGTTGCGAAAGTACCACGGCGATCAAAAATCACCAATAACTTCACGGTATCAATGACTTGCAAATTTCAGTTTAGCACTCTAAGATTGCGAGTGCTAATTGGGTGGCGTGGGGGTTTTGGGCTTGTATTGGGGTACTCCTGTCACCATTAACTAACATGGTTCTTTCATAAGATTCGAGATACGCAGTGGCTGAAGAGATTGGAGATCGTGCCCAGCGCCTGCTAAAGGTGCTAGTGGAGAGCTATATTCGTAGCGGGCAGCCGGTCGGTTCACGTACATTGGCTCGTGACTCAGGGCTGGATCTGAGCGCTGCGACGGTACGCAATGCAATGGCCGATCTTGAAGAGCTCGGCATGGTGAGTTCACCTCACACCTCGGCGGGTCGTATTCCGACGAACAGGGGCTACCGCATGTTTGTCGATTCGCTACTGACGGTAAAACCGCTTTCAGAGCGTGAAATTTTGGCCATGAATGGCCAGATAGGGAGCGAGGGCACGGGGCAGGAGTTCGCCGCCTCTGTTTCAGAGTACCTCTCCGAGATGACCGAAATGGCTGGAATGGTGATGATTCCGCGCACCGCGAAGCGCTCATCACTGCGCCACATTGAGTTTATGCCGCTCTCAGACCGTCGCATTTTGGCGATTTTAGTGATCAACGAAAAAGATGTGCAAAACACGGTAATCAAAGTTGATCGCCAATATTCTACGGCCGAGCTGCAACAGGCAGCAAACTACTTGAATAGTGAGTTGGTGGGGCAAGAGCTGTATGATGTGCGCCACCATATCTTGAAAGAGCTGCGAGAAACAAAAGATGGCCTAGAGCAGATGATGCAACAGGCGATCACAATGGCGGAGCAGGTGTTTGAACAGCCAGGCTCAAAGCCGGATCGCGATGATTTTGTGTTGAGCGGCCAAACCCGACTGATGGGCTTTGAAGAACTCTCAAACATCGAAAAATTGCGCGGGCTGTTTGAGGCCTTCAATGAAAAACAGGGGATTCTGCAACTGCTTGATCAATGCCTTGATGGTGACGGTGTTCAGATCTTCATTGGTGATGAATCGGGTTATAGTGTCTTAGACGAGTGCAGTATGGTGACCTCCTCTTACCATGTGGATGGCGAGGTACTTGGGATTTTGGGTGTGATTGGCCCAACGCGGATGGCCTACGAGCGGGTGATCCCCATTGTAGATGTGACGGCTAAAATGGTGAGCGCAGCCTTGGCTCAATCAAAATAGCCCATATAGTATAATCATCAAATTATTTTTACGATATCGCTGGA
>JALSHQ010000406.1 GCA_026982145.1 Gammaproteobacteria bacterium
TTTATCTAGAAACTGATGGGTTACCGTTATCGATGCTGGCCATGGAATTTCTCATGATGGCTTCCTGGGTGGCTGTCTTGGTGAAGATGGTCGCAATGGAGAAGGGGGTATTCTGGAACGCTAAGAATAAATTTTTTGTGGTTTGCTTCCTGTTGTTGGCGGCCTATGAAATAACATTATTGGTGTCGCTCTTCCTATTTCCATTTTCTGATGGCACTATGCGCGCATTTTTGGTCGGTTTTATCGCGATGTCCGTGCTTGGGCTGGTGTTGGTTGAGCAAGTCTACCGTAACACAAAGCAAGAGATGCGCTGGGCGGTCAAGTTTTTTGTCATGGGTGTCGGGGCGCTATTTGCCTACAACTTCTATCTGTTTTCGGACGCGCTTTTGTTTGGCCGCTTCGATCTTGCCGCATGGTTTGCCCGTGGTTATGCAGCTATATTGCTCGTGCCGCTAATCGCTATTTTTGTGAAGCGAAACCCAGAGTGGTCATTTGATGTCTTTGTCTCCAGAGGGGTTGCGTTTCACTCGGTGGCCCTGTTTGCGGTTAGCATCTACTTATTGGTGATGGCGGCGGGTGGTTATTACATCCAGACCTTCGGGGGTGACTGGGGGAGAGCCTTTCAGATACTGTTCTTTTTTGGTGCGATCTTGTTGCTGGCGATGATTATGCTTTCAGGGCAATTGCGTTCCCGCCTGCGAGTCTTGGTCAATAAACACTTTTTTAATTACAAGTATGACTACCGTGAAGAGTGGCTGGGGTTCACCAAAACATTGTCGGCACCGGTCACCTCACAAGGGGGCATTCATGTTCTACTGCTGCGTGCCTTATTGAATATCATTGACGCCCCAGAAGGGGTGTTGTGGGTAGCCTCCCCGGGGGGGTATCAGCCGCAGGCAAAAGTGGGTATGGGCGATTTTACAGGCAAGGCGATAGCCCTTGATGATGAATTGGTGCTGTTTCTTGAGGAGACCGAGTGGGTGATCAATATTGATGAGTACCGGCATAAACCGGAACTCTACCAGGGGCTCACGCTGTCGGCATGGTTGCGCGAAAGCCATATGGTGTGGCTGGTGGTGCCGCTGCTCGAAGGAGAGCGCCTCATTGCGATGGCCTTTTTCTCACATCCACGCAGCGAAAGAACATTTAACTGGGAGGACAGTGACTTACTGAAGGCGGCAGGGCGGCAGGCTGCCATATCACTCTCCCAGCATCAAATGAGCCAGCGGTTAATTGATGCGCGTCAGTTTGAGGCCTACAACAGCTTCTCAACCTTTGTGATTCACGATATAAAAAATATGGTGGCTCAGTTATCCCTCATGGTGCGAAATGCGGATAAGCACAAACGCAACCCAGAATTTGTCGACGACATGGTCGAAACGACACGGAATGCTGTTGAAAAGATGGAGCGCCTAGTCGCTCAATTGAAAACAGGTAAGGAGAGCTACTTCCAGCAAGCGGTTGTACGGTTGAACCTTGCAGAGGTGTTGGCATCTGTTATCGGCGAGAAAAGCAGGGGTGAGCCCGCGCCAGTTTTGAAGCCCATGCCTGTTGACGACCTGTTCATCGAGGCGGAGCAAGCGCGGTTGGAGACGATCATCGGGCATCTCATTCAAAATGCTCAGGATGCAACGCCAGCAGAAGGCGGGGTGACAGTCAGCTGTGATATTGAAGAGCACTTTGTGCGCATCACCATCAGTGACAGCGGTTGCGGCATGAGTGAATCATTTATTCAGAACCGCCTGTTTCGCCCTTTTGATACCACTAAAGGGAGCTCAGGGATGGGCATCGGTGCATATGAAAGTCGCGCGTATATTATGGATGCCGGGGGGCGACTTGAGGTTGAAAGCAAAGAAGGGGAGGGCTCATCATTCCATGTTATTCTGCCGTTAAGTCAGAGGGCAGAATAATAACACTGGTGACTGATTATTGATGAATAAGCTTTTGATTATTGAAGATGACCTCGGACTCCAGAAACAGCTGAAATGGGCGCTGGCGGATGACCTTAAGGTGCTCATTGCTGGCAATCGCAACGAAGCGATGAAACAGTTAGAAGTGCATATGCCAAGTGTTGTAACGCTTGATCTTGGCCTGCCGCCTGATGCTGCTGGGGTGACCGAAGGCTTTGAAGTGTTGAATGTCATTCGAGAAGTGGCACCCAATACTAAAGTGATTATGCTCACCAGTAATGATGATAAAGAAAATGCCCTTAGAGCGATCAAGCTTGGTGCGTATGACTACTGTCAGAAGCCCTTTGATGAAAATGCGTTGAAGTTGATTATTCAGCGTGCGTTTAACCTCTATGCGCTAGAAGAAGAGAACCGAAAGCTCTCTAAAAATAGCCGGGTCTCTCCACTGGATGGTGTGATCGCAACCAGCACCCAAATGATGAACGTTTGTAAAATGGTGGAACGTGTCGCACCTGCTGATGTGACAACACTGGTGCTCGGTGAAAGCGGCACGGGAAAAGAGTTGATTGCAAGAGCACTGCATCAGTTAAGTGAGCGAGCCAAGCAGCGCTTTGTGGCGATAAATTGTGCCGCAATTCCTGAAAACCTATTGGAAAGCGAGCTGTTTGGTTATGAAAAAGGGGCTTTTACAGGAGCCGTCAAGCAGACCATTGGCAAGATTGAACACGCCAACCAAGGGACGCTTTTTCTGGATGAAATTGGTGACCTGCCGCAATCACTCCAAGCAAAGTTATTGCGTTTTTTGCAAGAGAGAACGGTGGAACGTTTGGGTGGCCGGGCTGAAATTCCTGTCGATGTTCGCGTCGTTTGTGCCACCCACCAAGATTTAAAGTTAAAGATGGATCAGGGAGCATTTCGGAAAGATTTATACTACCGAGTGAGTGAAGTGGTGATTGATATCCCCGCCCTTAGAGAGCGGCCGGGCGACGCCGCGGTGATCGCGAGGGTCTTTCTTGATCGCTATGCAGCCAAAATGAAAAGACCTATCAAGTGTTTTACTAAGGAGGCGATCAGCGCAATTGAGCGCTATGAATGGCCGGGCAACATCCGCGAGTTGGAAAATAAAATAAAACGAGCGGTGATTCTTGAAGATGGCGATGCGATTTCAGCGGAGGCACTTGAGCTGGAAGCTGGGAATGATCTGCTTGAAGTTGAACCCGCCAATCTCAAGCAAGCGAAAGAGGCGCTGGAGAAACAGCTGCTGGTTAGGGCGCTCTCCCAGTTTGGTGGCAACATTAGTCAGGCGGCAGGGGAGCTTGGGGTTAGTCGCCCTACCCTCTACACTATGATGAAGAAGTACTCCATTGAGTCGAGTGTAATTAAATCGGGCGACTAAACCGTGAGCGCGTAGTGGTGATTAAAGTTTATTTAGTTGCTAGCGGGAATAGATAATAAAAGTACTATTAAGCAAGGGGGAGTCATGGTGAACCAGCATAAGTACATAGCGATTCTGGTGAGCGCAATACTTGTAGTGGGCTGTAGTTCTGGCACAGATGAAGCCACCTTGATGGCTGATGCTCAGCAGAGCGTGAACAATAATGATGACCGCACTGCGATGATTCAGCTGAAATCTATCTTGCAAGAGAACCCAGAAAGCAGGGAGGCAAGGCGCTTGCTTGGCGAAGTGTACCTTCGTCAAGGCGATGGAATGGCGGCGCAAAAAGAGCTTTCGCGAGCGCAGAGTCTTGGTGATGGTGGGGCAAGAATAGCGCTGTTATTGGCGCAAGCCTTCATGTTGAAAAATGAGTTTGATGATGCGTTAAAGTGGCTCTCCCTTCCTGAGACCGCTTCTGCGAAATTGCAAGCCGAAGCGGCGTTGATGCGGGGTGATATTTTCTTAGCGCAAGCTGTGCGCGAGTCGGCAGAAGAGGCCTATGGCTTGGCGATAAGCACATCACCTGATAGTGAGTGGGGACAGTTGGCCGAAGTTAAAATACTGCTTTTGGGTAATGAACTCAAAGCGGCAGCGACCAGAGTGGCGGATATGCTGAAGCAACACCCTAACAGTGTTGATGGGTGGCTGCTGCAGGGGAATATTAACAATAACCTAGCAGATTTTGCCGCTGCTGAAGCAAGCTTTGAGGCCGCGCTAAAAGCTACCGGCACAAGTCATCACACTCGCCTCGGCTTTCAGGCGCGACTGGGCATCATTAAAGCTGCATTGGCGCAGTCTGATGTGGACGCGGCCTCAACACATATCAACGTATTGTTAAAGCAGCTTCCGAACCATCCCCTGCCAAAATATTTTGACGCGTTGCTTGCTTATCAGCAACAGAATTATGAGCAGGCCAGCGAACGGTTGCTACAGGTGCTCGCGGTGATGGAGCAGCACCTGCCAAGTCAGTTATTGATGGGGGCGACTCAGTATGCGCTGGGGCACTATGAGCAGGCTAACCAGTACCTCTCTTATGTTCTCCGTGCGGCGCCCGGTCATCAACAGGCACGAAAGATGTTGGCTGCAGTTCATATGAAACTGCAGTCTCCTCAGGAGGCGGTTAAAGTGCTGGAGCCTGTTGTAGGCACAGAGGCAAATGCTGATCTATTGAGGATGGTCGGGCTCGCTGCACTTTCTGCGGGTGATACGGAGGGGAGTGAGCGTTACCTGAATCGTGCGTTGGCACAAGGTGAGAGCGGGGCGATACGCACGGATTTGGCAAAGGTTCACCTCGCCAAGGGCGAGTATGACGAGGCAATAAAAGCATTAGCGCAAGTTTCAGGTGATGAGGCGCTTCAGGCCAGCATGATGATCGCCCTGACCCATCTTAAAAAAGGGGATCATGAAAAGGCGAAAGCTGCAGCACAAAAACTGGCGGTTGATTACCCTAAAGAGGCGGTGGTCTACGCACTGATGGGCGGGATTCACCAATCACAAGGCGACAAAGATGCCGCGAGAAAGAGTTACCAGCAAGCTTTGGCTAAGGATAAACAATTTGTGCCAGCACTGCTTGAGCTGGCAAAACTCGACTTGCAAGCGGGGCGCTTAGCCGAGGCTGAAGCAGCCTTCAAGCAAGTGATATCGAGTGAGCGAGGCACACTGCGCGCTTATTTTGGTCTGGTTAGCATCGCTGAGCGTAGAAGTGATCCGCAACAGGCGCTTAGGTGGATGGAAGAAGCTCATGAAAGCAACCCTGAGTCTATTGAGCCGGTTCTTTTGTTGGCGCGGTACTTCGCTAGAGATAAACAGCTCGATAAAGCGGCCAGTATTGTGAGCAAAGGGCTTAAAGAAAACCCAAATCATACTTTGCTCATGCGTATGGATGCCCAGATTAAATTTGACCAAGGGCATCAGGCGGAGGCCGTAGATGCATTAAAGCGTGCCGTAGAAAAAAAGCCGGAGGATGCTGGGCTGGTGATTATGCTCGCTTCGATGCAGCGCCAACAGGGCTCCGACGAGCAGGCACGGCAGAGCCTTTTAAAGGGGCTACGCACCGTTCCTGATGGGCGTGATATTGAAGTTGTATTGATTCAACTCGAGATCGCAAACGCCGATTATAGTGCGGCTAAAGCGCGCATCGGTAAGTTGAAGAATCAGCCGCAGTCGCACGCGGTTGCATACGCTCTGGAAGGCCATTTAAATATGGTGACGGAAAAATATACTGATGCAGCCATTGCGTACCAGAAAGCATTTGATTTAAATCCTTCCTACAAGGTTTTATCGCAGCTGATGCGGGCGAAGTATCAACTCGGCCGGTTGGATGAGGTGGAAGGAGATGTCTCCCACTGGCTTTCACTGGCAGCCGCTAACCTAGCGCGTGAAGATGAAATTGCGGGTCTTTATATGCAGCTAGAAGAACGTGTCCGAGCGATCAGCCACTATGAGGCGGTGATCAAGCGTAATGCAGCACACGCGCTGGCGCTCAATAATCTGGCTTGGTTATACGCGCTAGAAAAAGATTCACGCGCGATACCTACGGCACGCCGGGCGTATGAGCTCGCGCCCGACTCCAGTGATGTGGCCGATACGCTGGGGTGGGTGCTGGTGAAAAATGGGCAGTACCGGGAGGGAATCGAGCAGCTGCGTAAAGCGCTGCGCATGAGCCAAGCCGATGATGAGATCACGATTCACTTGGTTGAGGCGTTGCTTGAGTCTGGCGCTGAAAAGGGTGAAGCGAAGCAGCTGTTGCGCGAGGCTTTAACACGTAGCCCAGAACTTCAGCATAGAAAAGATGTTCAACGCCTCTCTAGCCAGCTTGGCTTGTAACCATAACGGGCTCAAGGCGTCTCTTATATATCGCGCTGATAGTATGGGCGTGATTGCTCGCTTATGCTAAAATCCGCGCTCGTTATCAGGCTTTGGCTATATTGATGAGCGACCGTGAGAAGTGCTTAGCATCTTTAAAGAAATTACGCCTAATGCCAATACAGATATTGAGTGTGCAGGGGGCTTCGGTATGAATGGGCTTTCTGTACTTTTAAAGAATTCGATATTAATAAAGGGAATTCTTCATAGATGAAATTTTTAGTTAATACAACTGCTTACTCTCTTGTATGTCTGCTGCTACTGGCCTGCGACGCTACTGTGCCCGCTAAAATCATGCCTAATCTTGGCTCTGCAAGTGACCTGCAGGAGCAAGGCAAGGACTACGTCATAGGTGCTGGGGATCAGTTGCAGGTTTTTGTTTGGGGAAACCCTGAGTTATCTGTTGCTGTGCCAGTAAAGCCGGATGGCCGGATTACGACACCGCTGGTTGAGGATGTCATTGCGAGTGGCAAAACGTCGACCCAGTTAGCAAGAGATATTGAAACAAGATTACAGCAATATGTGAAATCCCCCGTTGTCACCGTGACAGTAATGGAATTTGTGGGTCGCTACCGTGAGCAGATCAGGGTGATTGGTGCTGCAGCCAAGCCAGTGGCGCTGCCATATCGCCAGAATATGACGCTGCTGGATGTGTTGATTGCAGTGGGTGGAATTTCAGAGTTTGCTTCCGGCAATCGGGCGAGCGTAGTGCGAGAGCATGAAACCGGCGTGGATAAAATTCGTGTAAGGCTTGATGATATGTTGAATGATGGGGATATGAGTCAGAATATGCTGATGCAGCCTGGTGACATCCTCGTCATCCCTGAAAGCTTGTTTTAGGGGGTCAATATGGAGTCGATGATTAGGGAGTTTCTGCCTCACATTCGCGCGATTGCACGATACCGCTGGCAGGCGTTGATAGTCGTTTGGCTCGTTGCAATCGTTGGTTGGGTTGTGGTACTCGCGATGCCGGATAAATATGAGGCGAATACTCGGGTCTATGTCGATACGGACTCCATTCTTCAGCCTTTGCTTAAGGGGCTGACCGTTCAGCCAGACGTAGACCAGCGCCTGCAGATTATGACGCGAACATTGCTAAGCCGGCCAAACCTTGAGAAAGTGATCAATGAGGCTGATCTTGATCTGAAGTTATCGACGCGCAAAGAGAGGGAGATGTTGATAGCGCACCTAGCTAAAGAAATTAAGCTTGGTGGAGGCGGGGGGCGGCGGGGGCGGAATAACAACCTATACACGCTGACTTATGTGCATGGCGATCCTGCTGTTGCAAAAAAGGTTGTTCAAACGTTACTCAATATTTTGGTTGAAACG
>JALSHQ010000407.1 GCA_026982145.1 Gammaproteobacteria bacterium
GTTGCCGCAAGGTACGCGGTGGCGGTGGCGGCGGCCAGCTTCCCCATGCCGCTAATGATGAGCTGGAGGTCGTCATTTTGGTAATAGCGAAAAGCGCTGTGCTTACTATTGCCACGCAGTTTGTAGCGATCAATCAGTGGGCGCGCCTCGCACTGCAGTGCTGTCACAATATTGATCACAAGCCATCTGCCTTATTGGTAAGTGGTGGGCGAGGCGCTTTTATTATCGGCAAACTTCGTTCACAATCATCGGGTGTCACTGCAATCATAGAGGCGAACGCATTCGTATGGGTAGAAAGAGTATTCCAATCATTCCGGCAGATGTTACACCGGAGACCAAGTGTAACTATTGTACCAATTCCAAGTGTTGTACGTATATTACACAGCAGGTGGACACCCCGCGTTCCAAGCAAGATTTTGACCACCTGCTATGGCAATTGGCTCACCGTGATGTGCAGCTTTATAAAGATGAGGATGGTTGGTTTCTACTGATCAATAACCCTTGTTTGCATCTTGGAAAGGGAGGGGTGTGTGGCATCTATGATACGCGCCCGCAAGTTTGCCGTGATTACAGCAATGATTATTGCGAGCTGGATGAATCCGCAGAAAAGGGGTTTGAACTATTTTTTGAGGGTTACGATGCGCTTCTGAAATATTGCAAAAAACGGTACAAACGCTGGGGCAAATAACCTAAGGGGTTTGTGGGGTGATATCGAGAAAGCTATCGATGGCGTTAAACTCCCCGCTATCAGAAGGGGGGCGTTGGCTGTCGGGCTGTTTGACTGCAAGCAGGTGGGCGATGCCAAAAGTTTTAGCTGAACGTAAGACGGCGGTGTTGTCGTCAATCAGCAGCGATGACTCTGCTTTAAATGGCAGCTGTGTTTGCAGTTTTTGCCAAAATTCTGGAGCCTCTTTGGGTAGCCCGAGGGTATGTGATGAGATCACTGCATCAAGGTATTCACCGATGCGAGTGTGTTTCATTTTAAGTGCTAGGCTGCCTTGATGTGCATTGGTTACCAGTGCGATATGCTTGCCTGAGCGGCGCATTGCCCTGAGAAAATCGATTACATGGGGGTGCACGGCAATCAAATGGGTGACCTCTTCTTTTAGAATCACAATATCCATTTCGAGTTCATCAGACCAGTAATCTAGGCAATACCACTGCATGGTGGCGGCGACTTTATCAAAGCGTGGAAAGAGACTGGCCTTCGCTTCAGTCACGGTCATGCTATTTTTTTCTGCATAGCGCGTGGGCAGGTGTTCGCGCCAAAAATGGTTATCATAATTAAGGTCGAGCAGGGTGCCATCCATATCTAGCAGCACATTCTGTATCTCGTCCCAGTTGACCATGATTGATGCTCTATTAATTGAGTTATTGGTAGGTGATGGTACTGTGGTACCAGAAGGCGGCTATGATAAAGGATTGACGATGGCTAAAAAACCACAAATATTAAGTGTTAAGACGGTGGCAAAAACACGTCTTTTTCAGGTTGAAGCGCTTGAGCTGAAATTTTCCAACGGCGTGACCGTGGAGTACGAGCGGCTTAAAACGAGCCCTTATGGCGCAGTGTTAGCGGTGCCGATGCTGGACGACGACACCGTGTTGTTGATTCGTGAATATGCGGCGGGGGTTGATCGCTATGAGTTGGCGCTGCCTAAAGGGCGTATCGAGAAGGGTGAGGATGTGATTGCGGCTGCAGAGCGGGAGATGATGGAAGAGGTCGGGTATGGCGCAAGGGAGCTGACACTGTTAACGACGCTCACCTCAGCGCCGGGCTACTCGAGCCAGCAGACCCATATTGTATTGGCCGAGGCGCTTTACGAGCAGCGCCTGCCGGGTGATGAACCAGAGACGATAGAGGTGGTGCCTTGGCGAATTTCGCAGCTGGAGACGCTGTTGCAACGTGATGATTGCAGTGAGGCGCGCAGCATTGCAGCGCTCTATCTGGTGCGAGATTTGCTGGCACAAAGGCGAGCAGCGGGTGGTTGAGGGCAAGCCCCACATCGCAGTCGCATTGCTGCCGCAAGTGGTTGCCGTGGCGCATGCTGCTGCGGCACAGATCCTGACGATTTATGAGGCCGGGTTCAGTGTCGAAGAAAAGGCAGATCACTCACCGTTAACCGATGCAGATCTGGCGGCTCATGCGGCAATCGTGAGCGGGCTTTCTGTGTTGACACCGGCGCTGCCAGTGCTCTCCGAAGAGTCTGCCGAAATCCCTTTTGAGGTGCGTAGGCAGTGGCAGCAGTACTGGTTGGTTGATCCGCTGGATGGCACGCGAGAGTTCATCAAGCGCAATGGTGAGTTTACGGTCAATATTGCTTTAATTGATAGGGGTGCGCCGGTGCTGGGCGTGATTGTTGTGCCTACAAGTGGAGTTGCTTATTTTGCTGCACAGGGTGTCGGTGCCTATAAACAGGCAGCGAGGGGAGAGCCGCAGCAAATTAAAACGTGTGCTTTTAATGAGCAGAGCATCGTTGTTGCGAGCAGTCGCTCACATGGCAGCGGTGCGCTAGAGGATTTCCTTGCTCAGCTTGGGGTGTGCCAACAGGCTGTAATGGGAAGCTCACTTAAGTTTTGCCTAGTGGCTGAAGGGGTGGCTGATCTTTACCCGCGGTTCGGCTTGACCTCGGAGTGGGATAGCGCCGCCGCACACTGTATTGTTCAGCAGGCAGGCGGGCAGGTGTTTGACCTTAACTTGCAGCCGCTGCGCTACAACACAAAGTCATCTTTGCTTAATCCCCACTTTCTAGTGGTGGGAGATTGCTCACAGGATTGGGCTCGATTTTTAGCGCTGTAAGCAAGGGCTTACTTTATGCTAAGTTTGTAAATGCTGC
The DNA here is from genome assembly GCA_026982145.1 of Gammaproteobacteria bacterium. Lineage (GTDB taxonomy): Bacteria > Pseudomonadota > Gammaproteobacteria > SZUA-140 > SZUA-140 > SZUA-76. Next base: position 2,835 of record JALSHQ010000407.1, read on the forward strand.
GAACACTCTTAACAACCTCTGCAATCACAGGGCTAGCGATACTGTAATAGACATGCTGATTGCGGCGCTCATTTTTTACAACGCCAGACATGCGCAATTTTGCTAGATGTTGAGAGAGATTAGGTTGAGAGACGCCAGTGACTGATAACAGCTCTGTGACGTTTCTAGCGCCTTTTGTGAGCTCGCACAACACGGCCAACCTTAAGGGGTGCGAGATTGACCGCAGGTTGTGAGAAGCGGTGATGTAGCGTTTATTTTCGTTTCGTTTTTCCATAGTAATTCAGTATATATTAATATACTGAATGATCCAACTGGTCGATTAATTTTGTAGGAAATTTACTCGAATCACCGGAATTACTTCACAATTCTGCCATCTTTATTTCCACGTCTATTAAATAACAGGACGGTAGTGAAAAGCAAGATGCCCAACTCAGTAAGCGCAAGATTTCCACCGCCGCCGCTATTAAGGCCGGATGTGGCTGTTGTTGCACCCGTGCCCGAGGGGTTCACTTGGGTCGCCTGTGAAACGCTGTTGTTCGAGAGCTGAGAGTCATTGCCGACACTATCACTGACTGTTGCTAGGGCGCTAATAGTGCCTACCGTGGTGGTTGTGACCGTGATGCTAGCAGTGGCGGAATCATCGACTGAGAGCGCGCCAAAATTACATGTGACCACCCCGCTATTGTGAACGCAGCTAGTGGATGCGGAGTTGAAAATGGTCGATGGCGGCAATGTCACTGTGACGACAACATTTTGCGCAACATTGGGGCCGTTATTATTAGTGGCGGTGATGTTATAAGTGAGGCTATTGCCGACCACGACTGGGTCGGCAATATCCACCATCGTAATTAACAGGTCAGCATCTGGCGGCGATGGGGTTGTCGGTGGTGGTGGGTTAACCAGCGTGGATTCAATATCTGCAGCGGCACCTGTTTCATTGCTGGTGGCAGATGAAGTTACGCTGTAACTGCCCGCAGTGGCCGCGATAGCGACAAGTGTGACCGTTTTATTTAAGCCCCCTGAAATAGAACCGAGATTGCAGGTCACCGTTGCGGCGCCAGAGCAGTTGGCGGGGGAGGCACCGGCAGCAGGGCTTAATGAGAGGCCAGTAGGAAAGGTGACGACAAGTTGCGTATTGTTCGCTGTTGAAGGGCCGCTGTTAGCTACGGTGAAGCTGTAAAAAATATCAGCATTTTGAAAGGCTGGGTCTGGTGCGTCGATGGTCGTAATTGAGAGTGAGGCGTTCGCGTCAATGTTGGTGGTGACAGAGGCGGTGTTATTGGCAATGATTGGATCAGCCCCGCTAAAAGAGGCATAGGCAACGTGTGTGATTGCGCCGAAAGTTTGGGGAACCGCGGTAATGGTGACATTAGCTGATGCACCATTATTTAGGCTTCCGAGATCACAGGTGAGCAGCCCGGAGTCGCTGACCGTGTTGCACGTTCCGGCGGATGGAATGGTCGCACCTAACAGCACGTCAGTATCAAACTGAATGGCGGCCACTGCATGGCTCGCGGTATCTGGCCCATTATTGCTGAGGGTGACGGTGTAAGACATCGCCAAATTTGCAACAGCAGGGTTTACGGAGCCGATGATCGAGACACTCAGATCGCTACTGCCACTAATGCTCGTAGTGATAGTCGCGCTGTCATTAGTGCTGTTCGGGTCACTTTCTGTAGCGGAGACTGTGGCTGTATTGCTGACTGAACCGATCGAGTTGGCTGTGACAGTAATCGCAACGGCTTGGCTGCTACCTGCTGTGATCACACCGAGCGAGCAATTAATTGTTGGCGCGGCGCCGGTATTGCAAGTGGCGTTGTCGGAGGTGTATGAGATACCCGCACCAAGTAGATCAGTGAGCACCACATTATTAGCAGTGTCAGGCCCATAGTTAGTCACGGTGAGATTATAAGTGAGGGCGCTGCCATTAATGGCTGGGTTCATGGTGGCTTCAAGCACGACCCCGAGATCCGCAACCGAGGGGGCGGGGCTATATTCAAAGGCACCAATGTCACAGGTGAGACTGCTGCCGCCATTAACAGGGCGGGGAAAGCCGCGCTGGTCGGTAGCCGGGCAGCCACTGTTGGTGCCCAAATCGACAGCCGTGCTTGAGCTTAAGACTGAATGGCTCAAGGTCGCACCACCGTTCGGCGCCAATGTTGGGGTCAAGCTAGGGTTCGTGTTGGCCTGATCGCCTGTACCATTTAATTCGCAAGTGCTATCACTTGAAATGGTGTTTAAAGAGACGGTTTGAATCGGCTCAAATATGCCAGCCTCACTTTGGCTGTAGCAGTTTCCCCCGGCAGGCACCAGCACCGATGCGGTGTTATCTGAAATGATGGTGTTCGTTAACGTAATGCTATTGCCGCTGGTAATGTAGATCCCTCCACCGTGGCCGTTATAGGTCTCCTCTGCATCATCATGAGTGCCGAGTACTTGGTTATTGTAGATGGTGCTATTAATAACGGTAGCAGAGCTCTGCCGTAGTTGAATGCCGCCACCATTCCCCGTTGCAATATTTCCACTTAGGGTACTGTTAATGATGGTCAGTGGTCCCAGCCCAATATCGTAGATGCCTCCGCCACCGACCAGTAGCGCATTGTTGTTGCTGACAGTGCTATTAGTCAGGGTTAAACCATTCACAGAGTAGATTCCACCACCGCCGCCAAGTTCCGCAATATTGCCATCAATCGTCGTGTTGGAGATCGCATTATTACCCGTAGATTGGATGAAGACGCCGCCGCCGCTGCCCGCGCCAATATCAACGACATTGTTATTGATGCGACTATTCGTGACGATCATATCGTTACTGAAATGGAGTAAGCCACCGCCTCGTGACGATCTGTTATTGGTGATAGTGACGTTATCAACCACCAGCGATCCGGTGTTATAAAGCCCGCCACCGCCGAAGCCAAACCCCGTGGTTTCATTGCTGTCGAGTGTGCTGTTGCGAATGGTGAGCGCGCCAAGCAGGCTGCGAATGCCCCCCCCCTCAACGCCGCTTGCCAACCCATTGCGGATGGTTAAATTCTCGATTTGTACATCAACATTGCGAATATCAATCACACGGTCAATGCCGTTGCCGTCGATGATCGAGGCTGCTTGGCTCACCCCGCGAAGCGAAAGTGCCTCCGTAATGTCGAGATCACCCGCAACGGCCGTGTTGTCGATGCCACTAAGCGACAGCAAGTAAATGCCCGCTGGCAGATGAATGGAGTCCGTGCCAGGCCAGGCGTTGCTCTCCTGAATGGCAGCACGCAGTGTACAAACGCCATTCGCAGGGAGTGTTTCACAAATGCCATCGCCGGGCAGGTTATCCACGGCGTCAGTGGTGTCATTGACGATAAAGTTAAAAGCCAGTGCTGATTGAGAGGCAGTTAGCAGCAGCAGGCAGCTGCAGAGGCGGCGTATAGAGCGTAGAGCCTTGTTGAGTTGAGCGTCTGTCATGACGTTATTTGCTAAATAAACCTATGTCCTGAAAATTAAATATCCTCCAGGTCCTTGGAAAGGCAGCTGATTTGCTAGGTATCCTTTACTTTGTGCATATCATATATCGGCCGTTTTGGGGGATACATTTAGCACCTATTGGCACTTAAATGATTAAAGGTTCGGGGAAATAGACCGACAATTCATGGTGTTATTGAGGTGTTTAAGATGCTCAACATGGGGGGCGTTATCGATACAAGCGCACTCAGGAATGTTAGAGCACGGATAGCAGCGCGAGTAATAAAATTAAGAAAAATTGGGGTAGGTCAAAAGTATGTCAGTAGTTGCGGAAAAGCCAGTGATACTGGCGCCCATTAGGGATGAGGAATTCGCTGTATTTCAGGCGATGATTTACGAGCAAACCGGTATCTCGATGAGTGCGCAGAAAAAGTCCCTAGTGGAAGGGCGGCTGGCCAAGCGGCTGCGTCACTATGGTTTTAGCGGCTATGCGGAGTACATTTCACTGATCAAAAACAGGAGCAAAGTGGCTGAGCGTCAAGTGGTGATCGACATGCTCACCACCAATGAGACCAGCTTTTTTCGTGAACAACGCCATTTCGATTTTTTGGCTAATGAAGTGCTTCCCAAGCATGGCCATGGAAACCCATATCGTATCTGGAGTGCTGCCTCATCATCGGGAGAAGAGGCCTATTCAATGGCGATGTTGCTGGCAGATAAACATCACCCAGAACGCTGGGATATTATGGGCACCGATATTAGCCAGCAAATGCTGGAGCGGGCGCGCCAAGCGTTTTACCCCTTGCGCGCGGCAGAGAAAATTCCTGCGAACTATTTTAATCGCTTCTGCCATAAAGGGGAGGAAGGGGTGTTCCAGATTGATAAAAAACTGGCCAACAAAGTGATATTCAAATCGCTCAACCTAAACGGGCAGTGGCCTGCGAATATGGGCATGTTTGATCTCATTTTGCTGCGCAATGTGATGATCTATTTTGACCAGAAAACCAAGCAGGCGCTGGTAGAAAAAATTCTACAGCACCTTCGCCCCGGAGGGTATTTCATGGTCGGCCACTCAGAGAGCTTAAATGGGGTGAGTTCAGCGGTGGAAATGGTCAAGCCAGCCATCTATTTAAAACCGTAATTCAAACCCATTGGCATAGTGTGTAACGTCTGCTTCATTGCCCCTTTGCAAGGTTGAGAAA
>JALSHQ010000408.1 GCA_026982145.1 Gammaproteobacteria bacterium
GATCACCTGATTAATGATGGCCTGTAGTGCGATTTCATCGCACGGTTTCTCAATATACCGTATGACTTGCGCTTCATTGACGGCGCCATAAAGCGACTCTTTTGTGCAGAAACTACTGAGAATGATACGTGATGTACGCGGTTGAGAGGCCATGTGTTTTTTTAAAAATGTGATGCCGTCCATTTCGGGCATCATGTAGTCTGAAATCACAATGTCGTAATCGACCTGTGTTGATTTTTCGAGTGCAGCAATGGCCGAGGTGAAGGCGTCAATCTCACAATTTAGCAGCGGCGCCAAAATCTTCTTTAGCATGCGCAGACATGTGCGATCATCATCGACCAGTAGAATTTGGTTGGTATGGTTCATGGTGACCACTCACTTTTAGTATTTTAGTTATTTGTCTACGGAGGCAATTTATACCGCACTGTATTGATGCTGAGCTTCAATCGTATTTTCTCGGGCGGGTAGTCGCGCTTGGTGATGAGTTCTATATCGCCCGGAAGGGGTGAAAACTTGAGATCAGCACATTGAATTACGTGCTGATCTGGGTGCAAGAGAGCCCGGTATTATCGGGGCGGTTTGTTTATAATAATGGCTCTGAAAACGTGGTGAAAATATAGATGTCGAGTCCTAATTCCATTGCTGAGTCACAAAATTTACCAATGAGACGCATCCATCATTTATCTTCTCAATTAGCCAATCAGATTGCGGCTGGCGAGGTGGTTGAGCGTCCCGCTTCGGTGGTGAAGGAGTTATTGGAAAACAGCCTAGATGCAGGAGCGACTCAGATTGAGATCGATGTTGAGCAAGGGGGCGCGCGCCTTATTCGGGTCAGGGATAATGGTTCGGGCATTCACCGTGATGATCTATTGTTGGCATTGAACCGTCATGCGACCAGTAAGATTACCGATGCGAATGACCTTGATGGGATCATCACACTCGGTTTTCGGGGGGAAGCTCTGCCTAGTATTGCATCAGTCTCACGCTTGAGCCTCACCTCTCGTCAGCCGGGGGAAGAGAGCGGCTGGCGTGTGAGCAGTGAAGGTTATGCGCCAGATGAGGCGGCTGCGCCTTGTGCTCATCCATTGGGCACAACGGTTGAGATTCGTGATCTTTTTTTTAACACGCCTGCACGGCGAAAATTTCTACGCAAAGAGAAGACTGAATTTGGCCACCTAGAAGAGGTGGTGAAGCGTATCGCACTGAGCCGCTTCGATGTCGGGTTTCAGCTTAAGCATAACCAGCGTGCCGTGTTGTCTCTGCCTCCAGTGACGAGTTCAGAGCAGTATATTGAGCGGGTGGCAGCCATTTGTGGGCAGCCCTTCAAAACGCATGCACTGGCGATCGAATTTGAGGCGGCAGGGTTGCGGCTGTGGGGCTGGGTGGCGCTGCCAGCTTTTTCACGAAGCCAGGCTGATATGCAATATTTTTATGTGAATGGTCGGGTGATTCGCGACAAGTTGGTGAGCCATGCGATTCGTCAAGCTTATCGGGATGTGCTTTACCACGGGCGTCACCCCGCTTTTGTGTTGAATCTTGAGATAGCGCCAGAGCAGGTGGATGTTAACGTCCACCCGACTAAACATGAGGTGCGCTTTCGTGAAGGGCGGCTAGCGCATGATTTTATTTTTCGTGCGATACATCGTTCGCTGGCCGAGGTGAAACCGGGGGATGGCAATGAACGCGGAATTGATCAACCGGAACCTGTATTGGGGGCGAGCCATCAGCCATCGCTTGGTGCGCCTACAATGCCAGTGGTTTCCCTTCAAACTAGGGGTGGTTTTGGAGGCGCAGCACCCTACATCCGCCAATCAAATATCGCGTTAGGGGTTAGTGAGTCGCCGGGAAATGGTTATCAGGCGTTGGCTGCTGGGGTTTTAGCACAACCGCTGACTGATGATTGTCTGTCGTCGGATGAATCAGAAGTGCCACCTTTGGGGTTTGCAGTGGCGCAGCTGCACGGCATTTATATCTTGGCACAGAATGAGGCGGGACTGGTGTTGGTGGATATGCACGCCGCACATGAGCGAATTACTTATGAGTGGATGAAGCAGACTTTTAATGAAGGTGGGGTGAAATCGCAACCGCTGTTAGTGCCGCTTTCGATCGCAGTAAACCAAAAAGAGGCGGCATTGACTGAAGAGTATGCGAATCTGTTTGTCTCGCTCGGATTTGAGGTTCAGCGAATCGCCCCTGAAACCATTGTTGTGCGTGAAGTGCCGACACTGCTTTGTGATGCTGATATTGAAACGTTGGTGCGCGATGTGTTGGCCGATATCAACACATATGGCGAGAGTGTGCGTGTGCAAGAGCGCTCGAATGAGGTGCTGGCGACGATGGCCTGCCACGGCTCAGTGCGTGCTAATCGCAGCCTGACGCTGCCGGAGATGAATGCGCTGTTACGTGATATGGAGCGCACTGAACGCAGCGGGCAATGTAACCACGGCCGACCCACGTGGGCGCAAATGACGCTGGCTGAATTGGATAAACTATTTTTGCGCGGCCGATGAGCTGGCTCAGTGTCTGCTTTTTTGTCCAGAGTTAATCGAAGCTTGCTGGGTGGTTGGCGCATAAAAAAACCCGTGTCGCAAAGGGGAAGTATGCGTGGCACGGGCTAACATTGCTTTGACGACACGTTGAAGGAAAACAGGGAGAGGGGAGAGATCCTCTCTGACCTTCAACAATTTTATTGTCTACAATTGGCCGGATAATTTCTGTGAGCAGCGTCGCACTCTGGTTGAGTGCTGTTTCTGCCATGCGCAGTCGCTCTTTTACGCGAAGTTAACGTGTTGGTTAGCCGTTGGCAGCAAGCGTATTGGCGATGCCGATATAGTTGGCGGGGGTCATCTCAAGTAGGCGTTGTTTTTCAGTCGCTGGAATTTCAAGGGTGTTGATAAAGTCCTGAAACATCTGCTGTGTGATCGCTTGACCGCGTGTTAATGCCTTGAGTTTTTCATACGGCTTCTCAATGCCGTAACGGCGCATGACGGTCTGGATCGGTTCTGCCAGCACTTCCCATGCGTTGTCGAGGTCATGCAGCATTCGCTCAGGGTTACTTTCCAGTTTAGAGATACCTTTCAGGCATGAGCGATATGAGATGAGGCTATAGCCGAGCCCAACGCCTAGGTTACGCAGAACGGTCGAGTCGGTGAGGTCCCGCTGCCAGCGAGAGATCGGCAGTTTGCTGCCAAGGTGTTGGAAAATAGCGTTAGCGAGGCCGAGATTACCTTCGGCATTTTCGAAATCGATCGGGTTGACCTTATGTGGCATGGTGGAAGATCCCACTTCACCCTCAACGGTACGCTGTTTGAAGTAACCGAGGGAGATGTAGCCCCAGACATCGCGTGAGAAGTCGATCAAAATGGTGTTGAAATGGGAAATCGAATCGAAATATTGCGCGATAAAATCATGCGGTTCAATTTGGGTCGTATAGGAGTTCCACTCCAGCCCAAGGCTGCTCACAAAATGTTGTGAAAACTCATGCCAATCGATCTCAGGGTAAGCGGCGTAGTGCGCGTTGTAGTTGCCGGTTGCACCGTTAATTTTGCCGAGAATGGGGGCGAGGATAAACTGGTCGCGCTGGCGCTCCAGCCGTCGTGCCACATTGGCCATCTCTTTGCCTAACGTGGTGGGTGATGCCGTTTGCCCGTGGGTGCGCGCCAGCATCGGTTGTTCTGCATGTTTGTGCGCGAGCAGTGTGACGGTGCCAATCAGGTCATCCATCAGCGGCGCAATCACTTGGGTTCTGCCTTCGCGCAACATCAGTGCGTAGGCAAGGTTGTTGATATCTTCAGAGGTGCAGGCGAAGTGGATGAACTCATTGATGGCGTTCAACTCGTCATTATCAGCCACTTTATCTTTAAGGTAGTACTCAACCGCTTTAACGTCGTGATTGGTGGTGCGCTCAATCGTCTTAACCTGTTGGGCATCACTTAATCCAAAATTATCAATGATGCCTTCCAAGTGGGCATTAGCGCTGTCGCTCAGTGCCGGCACTTCTGCTATTTCTGAGCAATCGGCGAGCGCCTGCAACCAGCGGATTTCAACCACAACTCGAAAGTAGATCAGGCCGTATTCACTAAAGATCGGGCGTAGCTCGTTGACCTTGTCGTTATAGCGGCCATCAATTGGGGAGATAGCGGTGAGCGTGTTGAGTTCCATGGTCGGCCTACTTTGTTGCTTAATCGGAATCGGGGGCATTATACAGAAATTCCCCTGCATTTTGCGCGATAAATTTTCGTTTAAACATCAGCTGCAGGCGCGTTCCCCCACACTGGTGCCATAAAATTGTTGAGCGAATGGCGGCGAGCAGCAGTGCTCGAACCTTGTTGGCGTTGTCGGGGTTCGATAGATAGCCCTGTTCACCATTGACGATAATGCGTGGTTTGATATTACTGATCGTATTCACATAAATGTCTGCAATGCCCGCAATCACATTGTCATGCGTCACTGGGTAATGACCTGTCTGCACCCGCACCCGCTCAATGCCACTGCTGAGCGCGGATAACATTTGGCTATTTTTAGTGAGCTTACCGGTGAGGTGCATGATAGTGACAATGTATTTTGTGAGCTCCATATCACGCTTGTTGGTCTCCTCCCCGAACTGCTCTTGCAGCAATGTGAGTCCGAGCGTCAGCCCCTTAGTATCGCCGCCATAAACGGCTAATGTATTGGGCGGATCAACTTCAAGAATACTTTTTAAGCTGGTCTCAAAAGCGGCTTGATCGACGTTGTTGGTGGTTGCAACATTTTGTACTAAGCGGGTTGCCTGAAAAATGCCCGCGAGTGGGATGATTTTTTCGTTAGGTGCGTGACTCATCGTGCCTGCCTTTAATGATTTTTTTGAGGGGGTATGTCGGCCAAAGTGTTGCCGACTTGGTCGATAATGCCACCGCCAAGGCACTCATCGCCACTGTAAAAAACGATCGACTGCCCGGGCGCAACAGCGCGCTGGGGTTGGTCAAAGAGCACGGTTGCAGTGCCGTTTTCAAGTGATGTAATGGCGCAGGATTGATCCTCCTGACGGTAGCGTACTTTGGCGCTGCATAGGTAAGGGGCTGTTGGCGCACTCCCGCTCACCCAGTGCAGCTCAATGGCATTGAGTGCCTGTTTAAACAGTGCGGGGTGGTGGGCACCCTGTGCAACGAGCAGCATATTGCTGGCGAGTTCTTTAGCAACAACATACCAAGGCTCGCCGCTATTCTCTTCTTTTAGCCCCCCGATCTTGAGCCCTTTGCGTTGACCAATGGTGTGAAACATTAAGCCGTCATGCTGACCGATGGTGGTGCCATCAAGCGTTTGAATTTCACCCGGTTGTGCAGGAAGGTAGGTGTTGAGAAACGTTTTAAACTCGCGCTCACCAATAAAGCAGATGCCGGTGCTATCTTTCTTGGCATGGTTTTCAAAGCCCGCTTGTGCGGCAATGCTTCGCACCTCATCTTTAGGCAGTTCGCCCAATGGAAATAGCGTTTTTGCAAGTTGAGGCTGACCTAGGGTGTAGAGAAAATAGCTTTGATCTTTGTTGGCATCTTTTCCTTTGAGCAGCTTGAAGTTGCCTGCTTGCTCAATGATGCGCGCGTAATGGCCGGTGGCGATTTTATCGGCTCCCTGTTGCAACGCGTAATCAAGGAATGCTTTGAATTTAATCTCTTTATTGCAGAGAATATCTGGATTGGGTGTGCGGCCGCTTTTATATTCATCGAGAAAGTACTGGAAGACGCGGTCCCAATATTCGTTGGCAAAGTTGACTGCATCCATCGGTATGCCGATTTTATCGCACACTTGCATTGCATCTTGCGCATCGGCAGCGGCGGGGCAGATGCCGTCGGGGGTTTTGTCTTCCCAATTTTTCATGAAGACACCGCTGACCGAAAACCCCTGTTGTTGCAGGAGCAGCGCGGTCACTGAAGAGTCAACGCCCCCGGACATGCCGACGATAATCTGTTGTGTAGCTTGGTTGTTCATATGGGGTACGAGGCAGCGGTTGGCTTGTGATCTGAAAGCGGGAAATTATAGCAAACCTTGTACTATTTCGCAGTTTGACGGTTGAGCGTTACGGATCTTTAATGACACGGTATTCACCGGGTGCGAGTCCTTTGAGGCGCCAGTGGCCGATGGCGTTACGAATCAGGCGCAACGTAGGGAGGCCGACGGCAGCGGTCATGCGTCGCACTTGACGATTGCGCCCCTCACTGATTTTCATCTCAAGCCATGTGGTGGGGAGCGCTGCTCGGTAACGTATTGGGGGGGTGCGTGGCCAGATGTCGGGTGGTTTGATGCGGCGCACTTTGGCGGGGCGTGTCTGGCCATCTTTTAACGCAACGCCTTGACGCAGTTGACGGATAGCCGCCTCAGAGGGGGTGCCGTCCACCTGTACCCAGTAGGTTTTTTCGAGCTTGTGTTTAGGGTGGGCGATGCGGTGCTGTAGCTTGCCCTCGTCCGTTAACAGGAGCAGCCCTTCACTGTCTCTATCAAGGCGTCCAGCCGGGTAAACATTGGGGATATCGATAAAGTCTTTGAGTGTTTGGCGACCCTCCGAGTCACTGAACTGAGAGAGCACGTCAAAGGGTTTATTCAATAAAATCAGCATGTTTCTTTGCAGCTAAAGGGACGTTGTTAGGTTGATGCTAGCACCATTCCCCAGTACGAGTCGCGTTCACGGTACGTTGAGTCACGACGGCTCTTTGCGCAGATAAAAACATTGAATTTACCTGTGAGCATGACGCCGCGGTGCTAATGCTCTGCTTCACTCTCCTCGCTAGGCTTGATGTTGGCTGCAAAGCGCCCTTTCGGTCCTTCTGCCAGCTCAAATTCGACTTTTTGACCGCCTTTAAGTGTTTTATAACCGTCTGCGGAAATAGCGGAGAAGTGCGCAAAGATATCTTCACCACCCTCATCAGGTGAGATGAAACCAAATCCCTTGGTGTTGCTAAACCATTTAACGAGCCCACTTGGCATAACTATACTCCTTTCCATAATTGAGCATCAGCGTCTTGTTAACCATGATTCGTGGCTTTTGTGGTGACTGGCCACGCAGCAAAACAATAGCCCAATAAGCGAAATAGTCAAGTACCGGTTATTGTGCCTATGATAGAAAAAGTGGCTGGATTATTGCTTTCATTATTGTAGGGTTGCCTTTTTCATTTTGTGCCTATATGTCTATTGTTCAGTGTGGTATTTTATATGGAGGCGCATTGTTATTCCCTATGAAAAACAGGGTGTTATGGGCTATTAGTGGGGTGAGGTTTTAGTCGTAATAAGGTACAATGAGTCGGATATGAGCAAAGAAGATCAACACACGCCTGATGACGGTTTGGCACTGCAAGAAGCAAAACCAAAATTAAAGCGTCCTTCACTATATAAAGTATTACTGCTTAATGATGATTACACGCCAATGGATTTTGTCGTGCTCATCTTGCAGGATCACTTTGGCATGACAAGTGAGAAGGCCACCCAAGTCATGCTG
>JALSHQ010000409.1 GCA_026982145.1 Gammaproteobacteria bacterium
CAGACGTTATCTTGCTCGACGTGATGATGCCCGACATGGATGGCCCCTCCACCCTAGCGGCGCTACGCAAAGAACATTCTTTTGCAGAAACACCCATCATCTTCATGACCGCTAAGGTTCAGCCGCATGAAATTGCGGACTTCAAAGCGATGGGGGCACTCGGCGTTATTCCAAAACCGTTCGACCCGATGACGCTATCAGACTGCATTAGAAAAACCTGGAGCGAGCGGGAAAAAGCCTCCACCCTATAAATAAAATCCGAACCATTTTATGTGATTGCACCGGGAATCAACCCCACCACAGGTAAAAGGATTTTATATCGGTATAAATAGCGCAAGGATTTACCTATAATCACGCCCAAACATTATTATGCCGTTTGGGAGAGATCATGAGTCACCGCGCTTTTAAAAGCCCTTTATTGCCGCTGCTTCTATTGCTTGCTGCGCTAACAGGGTGCACCACGGGTAGCATTCCAGTCGATGATGAGGGTGAAGCCAAACGCATTGCCGAAAACTATTACACGCTGCTGAAAAATGGGGAGTTCGATAAAGCCGTTGAACTCTTCGAGCCTAACCAACAGGGACATTGGGCCATGTTTTTGAAGGATCAGGCAAAAAAGTTTGGCCCACTGACCCGGTTTTCGTTTAAAAACAACACCGTCAATACCGTCTTTAGCGGTAAATTCTATATTTATCAAGTCAGCACCCGCTACGGTGACCAGCTAGCCGATGAGATCCTGACGCTGTTTTTACATGTGGATGACAGTAAGATCCAGATCGCCTCTCACAAAATCAACCTTGCCCGCGTCAGAGCCCAAGGAAAAACCCCAACGCCCTCAGATCCTGCTAACTGATTCGCCGATCAAGACGACGATAAGAGATCGCCTCGCTGATATGCTGGGTGGTGATCACCTCCACCGAGGCCAGATCTGCAATCGTGCGTGCCACTTTCAGTATACGATGGTAAACACGTGCCGAGAGTCCCAACTGCTCGCTCGCCTGCGCTAACAAGCGGGTACTTTCCGTGTTGAGCGAGCAGTGCTGCTCAATCTCCCGAACCCCCATCGCATGGTTCGCCTTGCCACAACGCTTCAACTGGTGGTCACGCGCCACTTGCACGCGGATGCGAACGACCTTATTCAAGTCCTCGGTGCGATCTGGCGCGGCTCTCAATGCCTCCAACGGCACGGCTGGCACCTCAATATGCATATCGATGCGATCCAATAACGGCCCTGAAAGACGTGAACGATAACGGTGAATCTGCTCCTGACTACAGTGACAACGCCCATTTTTATCGCCCCAATAGCCGCAGGGGCAGGGGTTCATTGCTGCAATCAACTGAAAGCGAGCAGGAAACTCTGCTTGGCGCGCCGCTCGTGAAATGGTGATTTTTCCCGATTCCAGCGGCTCGCGCAGCACTTCTAGCACTCGTCGATCAAACTCCGGCAGCTCATCAAGAAACATCACCCCGTTATGAGACAGCGAAATCTCGCCCGGCCGCGGCTGACTACCACCCCCCACCAACGCCACCCCGGAGGCGGTGTGATGTGGCGTGCGAAACGGGCGCCGATTCAAGGCTTCTGGCGCAAAGCCGTGGTGACTGATTGAGTTGATCGCCGCCGATTCCAACGCCTCCACTTTGCTCATCTTTGGCAAAATACCGGGAAGGCGACTCGCCAACATGCTCTTACCGGTGCCCGGCGGGCCAATCATCAGCAGGCTATGACCACCCGCCGCCGCGACCTCTAACGCACGCTTGGCGTGGTGCTGGCCGCGAATATCGGAAAGGTTGGGGGCACCGGCAGCCACTGCGTCACTATTTATATAGCGATGCGGCTTAAGTGGCTGACGGCCATGCAGATGACCACAAACATCCAGCAGGTGGCGCGCACCGAGCACCGTTGTCTCATCCACTAACGCCGCCTCGTTGCAATTTTCGAGCGGCACCAGCAAGGTTCTGCCACTCGCGCACGCAGCCATCGAAACGGGCAACACGCCCCGTACCGGGCGGAGCTCACCGCTCAAGGCCAATTCGCCAATAAATTCATAATCACCCAGCGACTGCATGGGGATCTGGCCAGAAGCGGCCAATATGCCAAGCGCAATGGCTAGGTCATAACGTCCGCCATCCTTAGGCAGATCAGCAGGAGCGAGGTTGATGGTAATGCGCCGAGCGGGGAATTCAAACTGGCTATTGATCAGTGCACCTCGCACACGGTCTTTACTCTCTTTTACCGCTGTTTCCGGTAAACCGACGATCGATAGCGCCGGCAAGCCGTTAGCGAGGTGCACTTCAACGGTGACTAAAGGGGCATTAATACCGGCCTGAGCACGGCTATAAAGGGTGGCAAGCGACATTTCGCACTCCATTGCTGAGGATCAAAGCTGCCACTTCCTGTGGCAAGCCGAAGGGTATTCGCTATTTTTGGCGGTCAGCCTCAAGTGCTGCGACCTGTTTTTCCAACGCTTCCAGCTTTTCACGTGTGCGCATCAATACGGCACTCTGTACCTCAAACTCCTCTCGCGTCACCAGATCAAGCTTTTCAAAACCGCTGCTCACCACAGCGCGCACATTCTTTTCAATATCCTGCTGCAACACTTGCGCGCCTTGCGGCAATGCATCTGAAACGCGCTTGGCGAACTCTTCTATTATTTTAGCATCGATCATCTCTAGTCCTGTTAAGCCGTGACCACACAAAATCGTGCGGGCGACGACTCACTGTTATATACGAAAGTGTAGTGTACGCAATTTTCAACAGATTTCATCCCTCTCACACCGCCACCTCAAGACGCACCATTTTGGCGCGCAGCGCCGAGAAAAACTCTCACTACTGGTGCAGTTATAGACGGCAACATCACTAACAAATACGATAGCTACATGTTTTTAAATGCTTTACAGTTCATGGCACGGGGTGTGCAAAAGAGCGGGGGTATTGAATTTGTTTTTCCTGCCAACGCGCAAAATAGCACGCCGCAGGAGGCTCTATTTCTCGAGAGATCGGGATAACCCAAGTATATAAAGAGGGAAAAGTTATGAAGCTTGTAAGCGCAATTATCAAACCTTTTAAACTCGACGACGCACGTGAAGCGCTGTCTGAAATTGGCGTACAGGGAATTACAGTCACCGAAGTCAAAGGATTTGGCCGCCAGAAGGGACACACCGAACTCTATCGCGGCGCAGAATATGTGGTCGATTTCTTGCCGAAAGTCAAAATTGAGATCGCGGTCGCTGACGACCTACTCGATCAGGTGATCGAAGCGCTCGCCAACGCCGCACAGACCGGCAAAATTGGCGACGGTAAAATCTTTGTCTTCAATCTGGAGCAAGCCATTCGAATCCGCACCGGTGAAACCGGTGATGAAGCACTTTAAGCACTAATCTCTTTCTGGAGGATGTAAATGTGGAAGCAATAACTGAAGTACAATACGCGCTCGATACCTTCTATTTTCTGGTATGCGGTGCGCTGGTGATGTGGATGGCAGCAGGTTTTACCATGCTGGAAGCCGGCATGGTTCGCGCCAAAAACACCACCGAAATTCTCACCAAAAATATTACGCTCTATTCAATCGCCTGCATCATGTACCTGTTGATGGGTTACGGTATTATGTACCCTGGCGACGGTGCTTCCAGCATCTACTGGCCTGGGCTGCACGGCATTCTCGGCGGCGGAGATAACAGCGCAGCTGACGTCATCGCTAGTGGCGGTGACATCTACTACTCAAACCTCTCTGATTTCTTCTTTCAGGTGGTCTTTGTAGCCACTGCGATGTCGATCGTCTCCGGTGCCGTGGCCGAGCGCATGAAGCTCTGGGCATTCCTTGTTTTCTGTATTGTGATGACCGGCTTCATCTACCCAATGCAGGGCTTCTGGAACTGGGGCGGTGGCTTCCTGACCGCTGATGGCGGCGTGGGTTATGTTGATTTCGCAGGTTCTGGCACCGTTCATCTCGCCGGTGCTGCTGCTGCACTGGCTGGCGTTCTCCTGCTGGGCGCACGTAAGGGTAAGTATGGGCCGAATGGCCAGATCAACCCAATCACGGGTGCCAACATGCCACTGGCAACACTGGGCACATTCATTCTATGGCTGGGCTGGTTCGGTTTTAATGGCGGTTCTGAGCTTAAACTTTCAGATGTCGGCGAAGCGAATGCGGTTGCTAAAGTCTTTGTTAACACAAATGCCGCGGCCGCGGGTGGTGTGATTGCAGCACTGATCACGGCGCGCTTGATGTTTGGTAAAGCGGATCTCACCATGGTGCTCAATGGTGCTCTGGCAGGGCTGGTGGCCATCACCGCCATGCCGTTAGACCCAAGCCCACTGCTCTCAACCTTTATCGGCGCCATCGGTGGCGTACTGGTCGTTTTCTCTATTCTTGGTCTGGATAAAATGAAGATCGATGATCCCGTGGGTGCCATCTCGGTACATGGTGTCGTCGGCATCTGGGGCGTGATGGCGGTAGTACTTTCCAATGCTGATGCCACCTTTCTGGGACAACTCACCGGTGTCGGCGTGATCTTTGGCTGGGTATTTGTTGCCAGCCTGATTACTTGGGCCATCATCAAGGCGGTTATGGGCATTCGTGTCACTGAAGAAGAAGAGTATCAGGGGCTGGACATCACAGACTGCGGTCTGGAAGCCTATCCTGAGTTTACTGGCGCGCGCGGGCACAACTAACGCTCTCCAGTAACGCAGTAAATGAAAAGGGGTGCCTCTGGCACCCCTTTTTTTATCGCTAAAATCCAGCGCTATCACCTCTCCAGTAGCGCTCCTAAACCTCACCCGCGACAACACTCAATACAATAAACATAGCCGTGCTAATATTCATCACGCCAGTGGCAAAAGACTGTTGTCTAAAGAAAAAATGCCGATAAACTCGATATTGCACTTAATATGAGAGAAAAGTCAGACATGTCAAAAGGCGCCAAAGGATTCGTTTTCGCACTCTGCAGCACGGTGTTATTACTCACATCACTAGATGCAAGCGCTGTCCGCTACTACAAATCGATCGATGAAAACGGCAATGTGGTTTTCAGTGACCGCCCTGCAAGCAGTGATGCTGAGCAGATCGACGTACAGGTTTTTACTCCAGACCTGCCGGCTCCAGCAGCGCCAACCACAAAAAAGAGTGAGGGTGATGCCGCA
The DNA here is from genome assembly GCA_026982145.1 of Gammaproteobacteria bacterium. Taxonomy (GTDB): domain Bacteria; phylum Pseudomonadota; class Gammaproteobacteria; order SZUA-140; family SZUA-140; genus SZUA-76. Next base: position 5,141 of record JALSHQ010000409.1, read on the forward strand.
GCAAAAGTAGAAGCAGAGCAAGGCGCAGAAGAGGACTTGAAAGCACTCCAAGCCACACGTGATGAAAATTGCAAAAAAGCAAAAAACCGCCTGCAACAGCTACAGACGATCAGCCGCCTCTACTCAGAAGATGAAAAAGGCAACCGTACCTATGTCAGTGATGATGACCGAACAAAACAGTTGGCAGAGACTCGCACTCTCATAAAAGAGTGGTGCAAATAGCCGCCGCTCACATCAGCTGAAACGCCACCAAACCTATATACTACCGCCTGAAATCATTCATTCAGAGGTCGCCAACAATGCTATGGGTCAAAGCCTTCCATCTTATCTTCATGGTCACTTGGTTTGCCGCACTATTCTATCTGCCGCGACTGTTTGTCTACCACGCCATGAGCAGTGACGCGATCAGCAACACGCGTTTCAAAGTGATGGAGCGCAAACTCTACTTCGGCATCATGACCCCCGGTGCCGTTTTAACCATCATTTTCGGCCTGTGGATGCTGTACGACTACGGCTGGGCGCTTTATGCCGACATGGGGTGGCTACACCTAAAAATGATGATTGTGGTGATATTGGTCGGCTACCACCTCTACTGCGGGCAAATCGTCAAAGCATTCAAAAATGATAGCAACCAACACAGCCATCGCTTCTATCGCTGGCTCAATGAACTGCCCGTTTTGCTGCTGGTTGCGGTGATAATCCTAGCGACTGTTAAGCCATTTTAACCGCAGCCATTCTTGACCAATATAGTAGGTTTCCGCCCTTGCTAAAGAAAGCAGCTTCACCTCTAATTACAAGTAGTTACGCGAGCACATTCGTAGCAACCCTGCCTATCTCTATAAACCGGCAGGGATTTTTTTATGTCAACAAAAAAATCTTATACACAATATTTATTTTCAAAGAGGTTTTTTCCACAGCATCCCATTCAGCGCATTAATATAACGGCTGAAAAATGCTATTCTATTGTTTTTATTGATAAAAACAATACCGGTTAAATTTTAACCAATTTGTCACAAAGCCAATAAAAACGAGGCTTTCGACACGATGACCCCAATCCTTCCACAGACTTATCCACAGTTTTTGTGGACAACCCCGAATCTTCTTAAATCACAAAGAGTTATCAACTTATGCTAGATTTCAACTAAGATTGCAGCGGTAATTCATCCGGCAGAACCGTGGGCACCCGAATACGAACATGATAGAGTCCGCGCCATGCAAACGCCCCGCGCTTCACTAAAAATTTTACAGGTCGCCATCCCTTCACCACTGCTGCAAACCTTCGATTATCTGCCACCCACCGGCTGCTCAATAGCAGAGATTTCACTTGGCACAAGAGTGCGCGTCTCTTTTGGCCGCAGCCAGAAAATTGGGCTCATTGTGGGGCTCGCAAACAGCAGTAGCATTGACCATAGCCGCCTCAAGCCGGTGATTGAACTGCTCGACAGCCGCGCGATTCTGTCACCCGAGATTCAATCATTGACACAGTGGGCAAGCCGCTACTACCACCACCCAATCGGCGAGGTGATTTCGGCCGCACTGCCCACCCTGCTGCGCCAAGGGGAGCCTGCCAAAATTAGTGGGGAAAAGGTGTGGTCACTCAACCCAGCCGGAGCGGCTACCGATCCTCAGCAGTTAAAGCGCGCACCGCGCCAATGCGCACTGCTGCAGCTGCTACAACAGAGCGAAAAAGCGCTCAATGCCAGCGAGCTCGACCAACAATTTAGCCACTGGCGCCCTCTGATGCGCCAACTGTACGACAAAGGCTGGATCACGATAGAGGAACAGACCGCCCCACCCACCACAGCAGACGAAGCCCACCACGCGCCCACACTTAACGCGGCGCAAGAGGCTGCCCGCAGTGCAATCCACCACGCGCTGGGCAGTTTCCAGCCACTGCTGCTGGATGGTGTGACCGGCAGTGGCAAGACCGAGGTCTATTTCAGCGCCGTGAATCAAGTGCTGCACGCAGGCCAGCAAGCGCTAATTTTGGTGCCCGAAATCGGGCTCACACCACAACTGCTCAAACGTTTTCAGCAACGTTTTGCCCGCCCTATCGCGCTGCTGCACTCTGGCCTCAGTGATAAGGCGCGTTTAAATAGCTGGCTGCAGGCGAAAGCGGGCACGGCACCCATCGTGATCGGGACTCGCTCTGCTGTTTTCACCCCGATGAAAAACCTCGGCATCATCATCATCGATGAAGAACATGACCTCTCATTCAAGCAACAGGATGGGTTTCGCTACCA
>JALSHQ010000410.1 GCA_026982145.1 Gammaproteobacteria bacterium
CGAGATTATTGCTTGAGTGGCCGTTTTTGCAGTTTGCGCTGTAATGTGCGCCGATGCATGTTGAGCTGGCGCGCTGCGGCAGAGATGTTGCCATTGCAACCGCTGAGCACTTTCTGAATATGTTCCCACTCGACTCGGTTCACAGACATCGGCTTAGTGGTCACAGGTGTATTGCTATCGCCCTCAATTTTATAAAAGGCTCGCATGACATCATCAGCATCAGCAGGCTTTGAGAGATAATGAGTGGCGCCGAGTTTTATCGCTTCGACGGCAGTCGCGATACTGGCATACCCTGTGAGCACCACGATGCGGGTGTGGGTGTCGAGTGCTTTGAGCCGCTTAACCAGCACCAGCCCAGAGGGCCCGGGCATGTTGAGGTCAACCACCGCAAACTCAGGTGGGTTCTGCTCCGCAAGCACAATCGCATCATCCACATTATTGGCAACCGAGACCTCAAGGCCGCGCTTGCTGAGCGCCTGGCTCAAGACATAACAGAAGGTCTCGTCATCATCTACCAGCAGCAGTGACGGTGTGTCGTGAAGTGGCTTGCGGCGGCTCATCTGTTTATCAATAGCCCTTTCAAAGGCAGACGGATCTTCACCCGGGCGCCGCCACCTTTGCGGTTATCAATTGCAATTTTGCCGCCGAGGCGTTCAATGACTGCATGGGCGAGAAATAGCCCCAGCCCTTGCCCCTCTTTTTTGGTTGTAAAAAAAGGGGTGCCCACCGCAGCTTGGGCGGTTGCATTGAGTCCCTTGCCGCGATCATTAATTTCTAGCCAGAGCTGTTCGTTGTCCCAATCTGCAATCATTTCGACCGCTTGGGGAGAGGCGTCGGCTGCATTGTTGAGAATGTTGATGAGTGCTTGACTGATCGTCTCATCCACAACAATTTGTGGCGCAGGTTGTGCACCGTGCCAACGGGGTTGGAGTGTGACCGTTGGGCGCATCAAGTGCCACTGCTGCAGCACCTGATTAAGATAATGATCGAGTGGCAGTTGTATGATCTCTTCTGCGCGTGACTGCCCAGTACGGGCAGATATTTGTGTCAAAGTCTGTTTGCAGCGTTCAATTTGTTCTCGTAGTATCTTGGTCTGTTCGGTCTGTTCGGACATTTCGGGTCGGTGGATTAGCGCATTCTGCAGCTCTTTTGAGATCACCGCCATTGTGGCCAGCGGCGTGCCAAGTTCGTGTGCCGCGCCCGCTGCGAAGGTGCCGAGCGATACTAAGTGTTCATCTCGAAGTGCTTTCTCGCGTGCTTCAGCAAGCGTATGTTCGCGTTCACGTAGTGAATCTGCCAGCTTCACTACAAAGAACAGAATCAGCCCAACGCCGAGCAGAAAACTAAACCACATGCCGATGATATGTTGATTAAAATCACCGCTCTGATGTGCCCCCACACTGTGCAGTGGGGTGAAAAAAAACATCAGGAAGGTATAGCTAGCGATGGTGATTCCAGCCATTCCCCAAGCATAACGGGGTGGCGCGGTGGTGGCGACAATCACCAGCGGTAAAAGCAGCAGCGAAACAAAAGGGTTGGCAGAGCCGCCAGTGAGGAAAAGCATGGCGCTGAGTGCAGCCACATCAATCGTAAGCTGCAGAAAGAAAGTGTTGATTGTGACCAGCGGCTGGGCGCGCAACTGTAGCCATGAAATGACATTAAGTATCCCGTAAATCGAAATCACGATGATGAGGGGGAGTAGTGGAACGTGTAGATTGAGTTTAGATGACGCGGCGACAACCCCAAGAAGATAGCAGACAATCACGGCATTTCTGAGCACAAAAAGGTGTTTCAGATTGTGAGCGATAGAGCTATCGGGTGTGGCGGCAGACGGTATAAACATCACAAAATGGTAGGTTCAGGGTGTCATTTCTAGAATTATTATACCGTGCTCAGGCTGAGGTGTCGTGCGACAAGATGTCGCAGGATGACATTACCTCAGAGGTGATGGTCGATGAGTGGGCTAGATTAAGGTACGCTTCACCCTCTGGACTAATTTTGATTAAGGTGCCTGATTTGTGACTAAAACCCGCGTGATGAAACCCCAGTGGCTAAAGGTGTGTATGTTAATGCTGGTAGCACTGCTGAGCAGTTGTGTGACGGTGCCGGAAAGCGATGCGCCACGGCAGGCGATGTTGGTCTATTCTGGCAATCTTGATGGTGAGCTAGAACCTTGTGGTTGTAGTGAATTTGGTAATCAAGGCGGGATCAAGCGCCGTGTAAAAATGATTGATGAACTGCGCGCATCAAATCCAGATCTGTTTCTGATTTCAGCGGGCGGGCTGTTGATTAGTGAGTTACCGCAGGATCGCCTCACCAGTGACTACATCCTCAAAGGGATGGCGGCGCTCAGCTACGATGCGATTGGGGTGCAGTGGCGTGATCTCGCTTTTGGAGCGTCATTTTTGCAATCACACGCGTTGCCGCTGGTGGTGAGTAACTGGCGCGGGGAGGGCTTTCCCGCAATGCGAAAGAGCCACCGCGGCGGAGTGACGCTGAGCTATTTTCAGTGGCTCGACCCGGCACAATCACCACAAGGGGAGATGAAAAGGGAGTATGCATCGGTGAGTGATGACGTCGCCCAATTAGATGCACGACTCAAAGCTGCAAGAGACCGGGGTGAGGTGACGCTGCTGGCAACCACACTGTCACTCGCTGAAGCGCAGCAGCAGTTGCCACTGGAGCATGTTTCAATCTTGATCATCGAGTCCAATTACGAACACTATAAAACACCAGTGATGATCGATAATATGCTGGTACTGCAGCCCGGTTCACGTGGCATGCGGCTGGCATCTGTTGATTTGGAGGTCGATAAAAAGGGCAGCATTACCCAATGGCAACATAAAGTGACGCCACTGCCGCCGACAGTAGGTGATGCGCCTCGCATGGCTGCGTGGTATGAGCGTTACAATCGTGATGTGAAGGCGGCCTACCAAAAGAGCGTTGCCCTGCGCAAAGCGCAGCAGTCAGGCAGTAGCCCATTTGTGGGTGCGCAGGTGTGCCAAGCGTGTCATCAGGCTGAGCATAAAGCGTGGGTGAAGTCGCGCCACAGCGACGCCTTTTACACGCTGCAGGATGTGAATAAGGCGTTTGATCCTAACTGCATCATCTGTCATACCGTTGGCTTTAATCGTGATGGCGGTTTTATCGATCCGGAATCAACGCCTGCTTTGATGCATGTGCAGTGCGAGTCGTGCCACGGTGCGGCACGTGCGCATGTGGAATCATCAGGGCAGGTGCCGGTTGAGCAGACGCGCAAACCGAAGCACGAAGTGTGCACACAATGCCACAATGCAACGCATAGCCCACAGTTTAGCGTGGCGCGTTATTGGCCGAAGATTCGGCATTAAGCAAGCGGTGCGCCACATTTGATTCTTGCGTACAATGAGTGCGTTTTTAGTTAAACGATAGTCTTTTTGACTTTAGAGGTTGGGTTGTTATGAGGTATCTCGCAATTGCGGCAGTGGTGATGCTTATCCTAGTGGGGGTGATTTTCAACACGGCGGGTAAAAAAATGATGGAGGCCACCACAGATGAGGTGGCTGAGGCTGTGCTACCTGAGCCAGCGTCGGCCGGCGCAGGTCTGTACCGGCAATATTGTAAGCAGTGCCACGGGCTGCCTGAGATAGAGACCCACACGGCAGAAGATTGGCCGCGTGCGGTTGAACGTATGATGAAGAACATGTCGGCCAGCGGGCAGCAGATGCCAGATGCAGGCGAACATGATTTGATTGTGAACTATCTGGTTCGGAACGCAAAGTAGGCGACGCGCATGGTATTTAATACGATTGAGCATGGCTGGTTGACGAATGTCAGCCATCGCTCATCGGTTAACTGTGATGAGCGCCCATCCGGCAGTGTCATCGAGCTGTTAGTGGTGCATGGCATTAGCCTGCCGCCGGGGGAATTTGGTGAAGGGTGGATTGAAGATCTCTTTTGTAACCAGCTCGACCCCGAAGCGCACCCCGCTTTTGCTGAGATCGCTGCATTACGAGTCTCTGCCCATCTGTTAATTCGTCGTGACGGCACCACAGTTCAGTTTGTCCCTTTTGAAAAGCGCGCATGGCATGCAGGGGAGTCTTGCTTTGAAGGGCGAACGCGCTGCAACGATTTCTCGATCGGGATCGAGCTTGAGGGGAGTGATGATGCGCCATATGACCCGGCACAGTATCGAATGCTGGCGCGTTTAGCGCGGCTGCTGATGGTCACTTATCCCGCCATCACCGCTGAGCGCATTGTGGGGCATAGCGATGTGGCACCGGGACGAAAAACTGACCCCGGTGCTTCTTTTGATTGGTCGCGATTTCGTGCGATGCTGCAGGATGATCTCTACTCGGCAAGTGAGGTGTGACGTACTGATCTCATCTGCTCGCCAATTATATTGAAATGGTTGAGCTTGGCCGCTTGATATGAGTTCATGAATAAGCTAGAGGTGCCTTAATGTTGTTTCGCCGCAATCTCTTTTAGTTGAGGTGTTGCAATGCCAGCATCGGCTGCGAGCGCAAGTGCGCGTGTCAGCCTAGCGGGCGCTGAGCGCCCCATGCATTTGTGAGCGAGGTCGCCATTGAATGCCTCGACCATGCCATCGATCAATTTTTCACGCGGCAGTGTGGTGGCTGTTAAATGTGCTTGCAGGTCAATAATTTCATTGGCGACGGCTGTTGCGCAGGTGCGATGTTCTGCCCATAACTCACCCACCGTGCCACCCGTTACCATGCCTGCAATGTTTGAGGTAAGGATGTAAACATTTTTACGCACCAGTTCAAAAAGTAGTTCATCTTCACTATCGAGCACACGGCAAGGGATCTCAATGGCAGCCAGCCCTTCTTTGATTAAGTGGGCATGAGGGCCGAACGCGGGTGAGGGGATGATCACTTTACTAGTCAGCCCTTTTTTCTTCTCGAACCAGACTGAGATCACCGTGGGGTTGTCGAGTTGATGTTGCTGCCAGTCTCTCGGCAGCAGTTCATTTTGCAGCAGTGCGAGTTTGTTGCGCCAAGGGGTGGGTATTTGCGAGAGTGTTGAGTGAAGATCCCCTTCAGCGACGGCCAGCAGTACCAGTTCGGGCGGCGGAATGGTGTCGGCCGCAGCCGCCATATCATCACCACGCGTGATGGGGTAGACCGGGTGGCCGTTGCGAAGAAAGCCGCGCGCAAAAACACTGCCCATTTCACCCATGCCGATCACTACAATTGCTGACTTCATCTTTATCTCCATCTAAGGGGCGGTTTCTTTTTGTGATGCCGAGCTAAGGCGTTTTCGTGGCGCGCTCAGAGTGCCATAGTGGTTCATTCGTCTCGGCACTGCGGGCGAGCACCCTTGCGATCACAAACAGCAAATCAGAGAAGCGATTGAGGTATGCGATGGCGTGGCTCTGTTGTGTTGTTGCATCGTTAGCCGCGATCACGCTGCGTTCTGCGCGGCGGCAAATGGTGCGTGCCATGTGGCAGTGTGCTGCCGCGGGTGTGCCGCCGGGGAGAATAAACTCTTTGAGGGGTGGCAGGGTTGCGTTGAGCTTTTCCAGCGCACCATCCAGTTGCGCGATCGCCTGTTCAGTAATAAACCCCCGCTCCGGCATGCTGAGTTCGCCGCCGAGGTCAAACATGCGGTGCTGAGTTTCAGTGAGCAGTGTGCGAATTTCAGGGGGTAATGGGTGAGTTAACACGAGCCCGATACTGCTATTGAGTTCATCAATATCACCCATGGCGGTAATCCGTGGGTGATCTTTATTGATGCGGCTGCCATCGGCAAGCCCAGTGGTGCCATTGTCGCCGGTGCGGGTTGCGATTTTTGAAAGCCGATGTCCCATAGATCCCTTAAACGTGCTGTATAAAGCGGCCATTGTAGCGTGAGTTTCGGTTGGGGGGTAGCGAATGAACGCTTACTTGTGACTTGAGATAAGGTCTGCTTTCGCTTCACCACTACCGAAGGTTGAAGCGATATTTTTGATGATACGACCGACCTTCATGCCGACGGCGGTGCCAAGACCCGCCCCCAGTACGGAGGTGCCAATGACGCCGCCGATGATGGCATCGTTGGTGAGCCTTAAACTGGGGTCTCGAACGGAGCCACTGACCTTGAGTGGCGCACTGATGATGGAGGCTGTTTTACGCAGCGCAACAGTGATTTCACCCCGCAGCTCTTGTTGTGGATTAATGTTGATTTCACCCCGTGCATTTATCGAGTCAGACATGATGTCGATATCGCTCACGTTGACATGATTGTTTTCAAACGTCACTTTCCCGGTCAGGCGTTGAAAAGGTGTTTCGCCGCCATCACTTCCTTTTGAAGACAAAGTGGTACTTGCTTTTTCAAGATCGGCTTTGAAAATTCTGCCGTTAGTCATTCTAAAGTCACCTGTGATATAGGGGCGATCTAGCAAAGACTCATCTTCACTGGCCGTTAGGTTGAATTCAGCGGCGGCGTAGAAGTGACCGCTGGTGACTTTGTCATCAACAAAGCCTGATAGAAATTTTTCAGCATCGATCTCACTTGCGACCACCCACCCGTTTATCGCCCACTCTTTACCCCAGAAGAGATGAGTGATGCCCTGTATGGTGCCCCCCGATGTCTTAAGGGTATTGTTCTCATTAATCAGCGCTCCTTCAGTCAGCTGAGCATTGGCTGAAAACTCATCGAACTCAAGCCAAGCCTTGTGACTGTGCTCGTTTTTAACGGTGCCATGTGTGATGTGATAACTCCCCGTGGCTTCAGGGTTGATAAATAAATCGCCCAAATTTTCACCCTTGAGCTTTATCTTGAGGTTGCTGTAAAAACGGCCATCATAGCGATTAATGTCAAAATGTTTTAAGAGCGGTGCCATTTGAATGTGGGTACTTTTAAGTTGCCCATCATATTGCCACTGGTCACCCCAGCTGAGCGTGCCGTGGGTCGTGAGTTGGCCGTCATAGCCATCGATTTTCACATCAGTGAGCTCTGCTTTACCTCGCTGAATGATCGCTTTCACGCTTAATGTCTCAAACTTGAGTGAGGGTGAAACGGGAATATACCAGTGGCTTCCGCTGGCCTGAAGTTCATAACTGTTATTGGGCGCAGGCTTCAGTACGGCTTGTAGTGTGTTATCCATTCGTGAGAGTGAGATTTCTTTGCAATTAAAGCGATCGTCCAGTCGCAGGTCAAAACGGTAGGGGCCGAGGCTTGTGTGATGGTCTGTTCTCAACATCACATTGGTCGCGGTGATTTTATGGATGGCAAGTAACGTGCTCTTCGCATGCACGGGCGGGATGGTTTTTTTTGGCTGAATCAATGCATTGATGAATGCAAGGTCACTGCCTACGCCGTTTAGGTGAATGCTGCTGATAAGTATTTCCCCCTTGAGCAAGGCGAGTGGGTCCAGTGTGGCTTGCACTGTT